>NZ_JBIAHR010000013.1:0-47980 GCF_042870695.1 Streptomyces sp. NPDC006384 | reverse complement strand
ACCCCCGCCCCCCCCCCCCCCCCCCCCCCCCCCCCCCCCCCCCCCCCCCGCCCCCCCCCCCGGCCCGCCGGCCCCCCCCCCCCCCCCCCCCCCCCCCCCCCCCCCCACCCCCCGCCCGATTCCACGGAGAAACCCGTAGCAGAACGCACACCCGCACCGATCAGCCATCGGCTCAAACCCCGGCTCGCAACCGCCCTGTTCCGCCGCTATCTACGCGCCTGTATCACGGCCGGCCCCGACCGCGCCTCCCCACTGGCCGGCGCCCGCCCGGAAGCCGTCCCCAACGAGGCGCAACGCGTCGGGCAGCGCCACCACCACTGACCGTCCACGCACCCGGAGGAGCATGTCCCACCCCGCCCCCTACCCGGTGAGACTGGCCGACGAGATCACCCGCCAGCTCGGCCAGCTCTCCGACCACCTCTCCCAGCTTCCCCCGCCCCAGGCAGCGCAGGTCATCGCCCGCGTCCTCGACCCGGACAACGGAGTCCTCGGCGGCGTCACTCACCTCGTCATCACCGGCAGCCACTTCGCCAAGAGCGAGGCAGAACGAGGCGCCCTGCCAGCGGAGGTATGGCTCGCCTTGGGCCGTGCCGCCAACGAACTGCACGACATCAGCCTGGACCTGGACGAGCACCAGGACCTCCTCCAGCACCTCGGCACCCGACCGGACACCAGCGCGGCGAAGCCTCCGGCTCCCGCCCCGCTCGTCGTACGGCGGCGCCGGTGAAGAAGAAGCAGTGGCAGGGCTGGGGGCCGGGCGAGCAGGCCGAGCAGCACTACCTCGTCCAGCCCCGTGCCCTGGCCGGCGGCGGTGACGTCCGGCACGTCTCGGAGTTCCTGCGCGCCTCGGGCTGGCGGGAGAAGTCGAAGAAGGGCGGCCCGCTGCTCATGGAGAGCCCGGACCGCACCGTCCGCGTCGCCTACGACCCCTACATCCTGCCGGGCGGATGGACCATCCACGGCCGGGCAGGCGGCGCGACCGGTGAATGGTCTGCGCACCTGGGCCGGCAGACTCCGGTGGAGATCGTCGCCGGTCTGACCGACGCCCTCACCCGCCCCCGCTCCGCACACGCCCCCAACGTCTGGGCACCTCTGCAGGAGCAGAACTGGCACACGCGGTTCGAGGGCCAAGACTATTCGGCGAGCAGCCCCGACGGCACCGCGTGGATGCAGTTCCGCCAGGGCGTCGATGGCTCGGCGATGTGGTGGACCGGAGCGCAGGACAAGCAGGGCAACGGCTGGACTGCCCACTTCACGCCGAACACGCCGATGCACCTGGTCCAAGCCTTCTCCACCGAACTTGCCGGCCCGGACCCGGTGATGCGCCCACGCGGACGTGTCCCGCACAGCGCCCAGATCCGGACCTGGTCGGTCTCCGTCAAGCCCTCCCAGCTCAGCGCCTGGCAGCAGGCCCGGATTACAGCTGCCCGCGCCGCCACCTGGGCCCGCAACAGCGCCCGAAGCGCCCGGCCCCGCACCACCGCCCGTCCCTACGCCCCGGCCGGCGGTGCCCGGACCCGCCGCTGATCTCCATCCCCATCTGAAGGAGCCCGATGCCTGCCCCCACCCCGGAAACCCTGCGCGCCCTGACTGAAACGCTGTCGGACGTCACCGAGTACCTGCGCGAGAATCCCGACCCCGATGAAGCCCTCGCCCTCGTCGAGCCGCTCCTCGACGAGTACACGGGCCTGCCCGTCCAGCTCGCCGACACGCTGCGTGCCCTCGCCCGCACCATCCAGGAACACCAGGCCATCCCACGTACCGCGCACGTCAACGTCCTGATCGCCGAGCTGCGTTCAGCCGCCTGGGAACAGACCGACCAGCACACCCTCCACTACGTCCTGGACGAGCTGCGTGCGCTGCACGACGACGCCGAGAGCGAGCAGGGGTGCAGCCGGTGCCGTTGAGCGAGCGCCAGCTCGACGCCTTCGCCGACAAGCACGCTGGGCAGATCCCCTTCGACACCAGCCCCCGCCACCTCGCCGGCCCGGGCGACGCCCGTCACGTCACCCACGGCCTGGCCGCGGCCGGATGGGCCACGGTCTCCGACCCGCTCAGCGCCGAGATCGTGATGGCCAGCCCCGATCACCGCTACCGCCTGCAGTTCGACCCGCAGTCCGCCACCTCCGCCTGGTGGCGGCTGCGGGCCGCCCCCGGCGACAACGACCATGGCTGGTACGCCGAGTTCGGTGAACTCGTGCCGGCCGAGGTCCTCGCCGGCCTCACCGACGCCCTCATCACACCGCCCTCATCGCAACCGGACCCCTGGCAGCCCGTGACCAGCGCAGGCTGGCAGTACGAGGATGCCGGGAGAGCGTTCTCTCCGGACTCGCTGTGCCGGATCGAGCACCGCCCCATGAGTGAGTTCCATGAACGGCCGTCCTGGCACATCGAGGTCAGGACAAGCAGCGACGAATCATTCCCGGGCCCGCGGATCTGGCATGCCTTCCTCGACGAGCACGTTCCCGATCGCCTCGTAGGTGCCTTCCTGGGCGCGCTGGCCGACCAGAGCCCGCTGCAGCGCGGCATGTTCGACCGCACCGCCCACTACAGCGCCGTCCAAGAGCCGAGCCCGCTGCGCCCGCAGCAGGTAGTCGACGCGCACACCGCCCGGGTGAAGACGCTCCGCGCACAGGCCCGCGCCGTGCGCCGTCAGCAGACTGCCAACGCGACACCCCCGGCGCCCACGACCGCCGTCCAGTCGGCCGCCCGCCGCTGACCTCAAAGGATGCTCTCATCTCCCGCACCACGAACCACGGCCGCCGCACCTCGCTGCGGCGCCTCAATCGCTATCTGCGCCACAGTGAACGGATCCTGGCGTCCTGGGACGCCTTCACCGCGTTCAACACGGACCTGGACGGCTGGCCCTTCGACCAGGACGCCTACGGCCGCCGGGCCGCCGTCCGTGACGCAGACACCGCCGCAGCGTTCGACGGCATCCGTCCTGGCGCCCGCCAATTGCTGGCCACCGCCCGGCTCCAGCTCCAGCACCTGCCCGCACACCTCACGCGGGACAGCTGGCCCGGGCAGCTGACCATCCTGGAGGAGGCACTGAGCCACCTCGACGCCCTGGACGCCCGGTGGCAAGAGACCAGGGCCCAGCTCCCCGAGGGCACCGGACCGGGCAGCGCAGCGTATGTCGACGCGCTGGACGAGCATCACGCGGAGTGCTGGAGCTACCTGGACGACTGGGCCTGCCACGGCCGCGTCATCCTCGACATCCAGGCCGCCGCACGCCGCGCACCGTCCCGGCCGAAGCGCCCGCAGCTTCCCGCCCTGACGTCCCGGCGCAGCGGACACGGCGCGAGGGGACGGTGACCATGCCCGACCGCCCCGCCAACGTCGACATCGACTACATCGCCCCGCGCCACCTGGCCGGCGGCGGTGACCCCGCCTGGATCACCGTCCCCCTCCACCGTGCCTGCGGCTGGAGCTACGGTCACGACCCCCTGATGCCCCGCGTCCTGCTTTCCAGCCCCGACCAGAAGGCCCTCCTGCGGCTGGAGCCCGACCCCGACGGACGGTGGTGGACTCTGCAGCACGCCCCCGCGCCGGACCGGCCCGCCTGGTTCGCCAGCTTCGATGCCCGCACCCCCGTCGAGATGATCGCTGCGTTCACCGACGTGCTGACCGATCCCACTGCCGATCAAGGAGACAACTGGGATCCGCAGGAGCCGCTTCTGACAGCGGGCTGGTCTCCGGCCTACCGCCACCACCGGCTGGCCTCACCCGACGGCACCGTCCGCGTCGAGGCCGACGAGGCAACCGGGGCCTGGTGGGTCGACACCACCCTCCGCGACTTCCGGGCTCTGCTGTGGCAAGCCCACTTCAGCGAGCACACCCCACCGCACCTGATCACCGCGTTCACCGCCGCGCTCACCGACCCCCGACCGGTGCCGCGCACCGCAGGCCCCTCCAGCCTCCCGACTCGCAGCCCGGACCTCATCACTCTCTCGCACCGGGAAGTACCCGCCACGCAGGTCGCCGGCGCCCTGGAGGAACGCGTCCGCTCCCTCGCCGCACGCCGCACTGGCCCGCCGGCGACGAGTACGCATCCTCCGCAACGGCCGCAGGCCGAGCGCCACCGCCTGCGCTGATCCCTCCGTCCCCGCCTGGAAGCACCTAGCCCTTGCCCCCCTCCTCCTCCAGCAGCAACACCGACGGATACGACCTCGTCCTGCGCCTCCTGCTCGGCGTGCTCGCCGTCGTCGTCCCCCTGTCCCACCTGGCCTGGCTGTGCGGCAATCTCACCGCCTCCCTCGCCGGAGGCAGCTGGGCCCCCTACCAGCCGACCAACGCCTTGCTCCACCCCGAGCAGGTCTGGCCCGAGGCCAGGGAGAACGCCCTGCTCATCGGGGCACGCATCGTTCCCGTTCTGCTCCTCCTGGCTCTCGGGGTAACGGCGGTCGCCCTGTGGCTCCGGCACAGGAACCGCGGCGGCAGCCGGAAGAAGATCACCGGCATGGCCAAGGCCCGGGACATCGAGCCCTTGATGGCCAAGGCGATCACCGACAAAGCCCGCTCGCTGCGCCCCAGCCTGAAAGACGCCAAGCACATCAAAGCCCGCGACACCGGCATCCTCCTGGGCAACCTGCAAAACACCCGGCACGAGGTACGCATGGGCTACGAAGACGTGGCCGTCGCCATCATGGCGCCCCGCTCGGGCAAGACCACCTCGCTCGCCATCCCCTCCATGCTCGCCGCGCCCGGCCCCGTCCTGCTGACCTCGAACAAGGCCGCAGGCGACGCATTCACCGCCACATACGAGGCCCGCTCCCGCGTCGGGCAGGTGTGGACCATGGACCCCCAGCAGATCGCGCACGCCGCACGCGAGATGTGGTGGAACCCCCTCGCCAGCGCGAAAACCCTGGACGGAGCGAACCGGCTCGCCGGACACTTCCTCGCCGCCTCGGTGGACGCCTCCCAGCAGGGCGACTTCTGGTCCAAGGCCGGCAGCAACATCCTGTCCCAACTGCTGCTGGCCGCAGCGCTCGACGAGCGGCCCATCACCGACATCATGCAGTGGCTCGCCTTCCCCGCCGACCGCACCCCGCTCGACATCCTCCGCGACCACGACTTCGCCGCCGTCGCAGCCCAGCTCAAGGGCACCGTCGAAGGACCCCCGGAGACGCGCGACGGCATCTACGAGACTGCCCGCCAGTACGCCGCCGCCCTGCTGAACAACGAGATCGCCGCCTGGGTCACCCCGCAGAAGGACGTTCCCGAGTTCCGCCCGTCGGAGTTCGTCACCTCCACCGACACGCTGTACCTGCTGAGCAAGGACGGGGGAGGCGGGGCCTCGGCACTGATCGCCGCGTGCGCGGACTCCGTCATGCGCGCGGCCACCGCCCAGGCCGAACGCGCCGGCGGACGCCTGGACCCGCCCATGCTGGCGATCCTCGACGAGGCCGCCAACGTGTGCAAGATCAGCGACCTGCCGGACCTGTACTCCCACCTCGGCTCCCGCGGAATCATCCCGATCACCATCCTCCAGTCCTACCGCCAGGGCCAGAAGGTCTGGGGAGACGCGGGCATGGACGCCATGTGGTCCGCCTCGACCGTCAAGGTCATCGGCTCCGGCATCGACGACCCCGACTTCGCCGACAAGCTCTCCCGCCTGATCGGCGACCACGACGTCGAGACCACATCGACCTCGCACTCGGAGTCCGGCAAGAGCACGTCGGTGTCGATGCGGCAGGAACGGATCCTGCCCGCCGACGCGATCCGAGCCCTGCCCAAGGGCACCGCCCTGTGCTTCGCCACCGGCATGCGCGCCGCCATGCTCGACCTGCGACCGTGGTACCGAGAGCCAGGAGCCGGGGAACTGTCCGCGGCGTCCGCCCGCGCGTCGAAGGCGATCACGGCTCGCGCCGTCGCGAAGCACGCGCCGACACAGTCCGACTTCGGGACGGCCGCGTGAGCGACATACCGCTGCACCTGGTGCCGGTCCGCTCCCGTGAGGCGAAGGACTTCGTGCGCACCTGGCACCGTCACCACCCGCCGCCCGCAGGACAGATCTTCGCGGTCGGCGCCGCCGACGAGAGGGGCACGCTGCGCGCCGTGGCCATCGTCGGCAGGCCGGTGGCCCGGCACCTGGACGACGGCGCCACCCTCGAAGTCACCCGGACCGCCACCGACGGCACCCGCAACGCCAACTCACTGCTCTACGGGGCCGCGTGGCGGGCGGCGAAAGCCCTCGGCTACCGACGACTGGTCACCTACACGCAGGACGGCGAGAGCGGCGCATCCCTGCGCGGCGCCGGGTGGCGCGTGATCGCCAGCCGGCCGCCCCGCGCCGGATGGCACACCCCGTCCCGCCCACGAGCCGGCCACGGCAACGACCACGTCACCCGCCTGCTGTGGGAAGCCCTGTGACCGAGCCCGTTCCTGCACAGCAACGGACCGAACATCTCACCTTGCCCCGTACCGCCCCGCGTCCTCCCGGAGTTGTCCTGCACACCGTTGACCTGACCGAACACACCCGCCTTCTCGGCGAGGTGGCCCCCGCCCTGAAGGAGCTGTCCGTGGAGGCGGCACGCATCCGGGAGGGCGAGATCGCCAAGCCCGTCCGAGAGATCGCACCCCTGAGCCTGCGGGTGCACGAGCTGGCGATGAAGTGCACGCGGCAGGTGCACGACCTGTCGGTCAGCCAGTACCCCGCAATGAAGGACGGGGCCGACAACCTGGCGCTCCTCGCCGGCGCCTGCTCCCAGATCTCACTGGCCGCCACCCTGTGCAACCTCGCCATCCATCACCGCACCGAAATCCTGCTGTACGAGGACGCCGATCCCACCCCGGCGACCAGTCGTGATCAGCTTCGCCGTGCCGGTGTCGAGATGCAGCAAGCGGCCACCACTTATCGCGCCGTAGCGCGACGGCTCTCCCGACGCCTCGCCTCATTCTCGGCGCGCGCTGAAGACCGGCAACTCATCGCCGAGGCCCAAAGGCCCAGCCCGCAGAAGGCGCCCTCCACACCGCCCGTGCTCGCTGCCCGGCGCCGCGTATGACGACGCCGCCCGAGGACTTCCTGTTCGACGTGGCCGCCCCGCCGACGCCGGTTGAACGCCTGCTGCTGCTCGCAGACCAGTACGTGCAGCACAACGACATGCTCGACCGTCTCCTGCGGGCCCATCCGCCATCCGAGCCCAACGCCCACGCCGCCTCCGCCCAGCGACTCGCTTCTGCGACCCGCACCGCCCTCAAAGCGGTCACCGACGTACGCCTCTTCCGCAGTCCCGACCTGTCGGACGCAGTGGTCCGCCTTGAGCAGCTCGCCTTCCTGAGCAGTGCCTCCGCGGACCAGCAGCTCCCGATGGCACGCACTCTGACCGCCTTGGCACCCGAAGCCGCGATGGGCTGCGCCAACACCCTCGCCTACGAAATCCGACGCCGCGGGGGGACGGCAGCAGGCGACGGTCCGGAGCACACCCTGACCGCCGCTCACCACACCGCCCTGTGGGAGTCTCAATGACGAAGTCAAGCCGCCTGCGTGACTGGCGGGGCGGTCGTGAACATTCGTCCGTCACGAAGTAATGCCCACAACACGCTCGCTCGTCGGCGAGCCAGGGCGATGATGGCTTGGACGTGCTTGCACCCCTCGCCACGCTTCTTGAGGTAGAAGTCCCGATTAGGGCCCTCGCGGATGATGCTGGTCTGCGCGGACAGGTAGAACACCCTTCGCAGACGGCGGCTGTAACGCTTGGGCCGGTGCAGGTTCCCAGTCCGCCGGCCGGAGTCGCGTGGCACAGGTACAAGTCCGGCCGCTGACGCCAGGTGACCAGCGTCCGCGTAGGCGGTCAGGTCACCTGCCGCCACGACGAACTCGGCCCCGAGCATGGGCCCCATGCCGGGCAGCGACTCGATGATCTCCGCTTGTGGATGGCTGCGGAAGGTCTCGCGGATACGCTTCTCGATGCGCTTGAGCCGCTCATCCAGGGCCAGGATCTGTTCGGCTAGGTCAGCGACGATTTGGGCGGCGACCTCCTCGCCGGGCAGCGCGGTCTGCTGGGTCCGGGCAGCCTCGAGAGCAGTGACCGCGACGGCGTCAGCGCTGCGCACGCCCCGGTTGGCCAGCCAGGCCGTGAGCCGGGCTCGGCCGCGGCGGCGGATCGCGGCGGGGGTCTGGTAGCCGGTCAACAGCACCAGGGCACCTTTGTGAGCCGAGTAGTCGAAAGACCGTTCCAGAGCGGGAAAGACGCCGGTCAGGACATCGCGGAGACGGTTGATCATTCTCACCCTGTCTGCAACCAGGTCAGAGCGATGGGCGGTCAACAGGGCTAGTTCGGCCGCCAGTTGGGCGGGCACATCGATGGTCGCAAAGTCCCGGCGGTGCCGGGCGGTCTCGGCGATGATGTAGGCGTCACGGGCATCGGTTTTCGCCTCGCCCCGGTAGGCCCCGGCCATCCGGTTGACCGTGCGGCCGGGAACGTAGACGGCCTGCTGGCCGTGCGCCGCGAGCAGGGCCAGAAGTAGCGCGGAGGCCGTGCCGGAGATGTCAACCGCCCAGCGGACCTCATCCGCCAGGTCCAGGATCTCGCCGAGCGCGCTCAGGATCGCCGACTCGTCATTGTCGACCTTCTTCGACCACAAGGTCGCCCCGGTCTCGTCGACCGCCGCAGTCCAGTGGTGGCCCTTACCCGCGTCGATGCCGGCCCAGACGCAGGCCCGTCGCTTGCTCACTTGCCCCTCCTCGTTCCACACGGCATGCCGTCGGCCCGAGGAACACCCCGCTGTCATCTCCGTAATCAGCGACCGAAGCGCACATCTCAATCAGCAGCCAGGGCGCCCCGGAGGGCCGGGCGGCCACTCCCACAGAGCCACTGCAGACAAGAACGCCTGTGCCACACCCAGCCCTCCCGGGCCACCCAACAACTTACGGAGATCGCCTGCGGGAACGTGGTGGTCACCAGCTCCCTGGGACGGCAAAACATCCACTACCGCGACGAGCGCGTGCTCCTGGGCACACTGCGGGCGTTGGAGGCAAAGGGGCTCGCGGAGCGCGTTCCGCAGTCCGCGCCTGCCGCCTATGTGGGCGGCCCGCTCCAGGACCGAGTCCGCCTCACTCCCGCCGGCACCACCGCGCTGGCCACAGCCATCAGCATCCCGCCCACTCGCAGGGCGCCCGGCACGACGCCCGCGCCCGCACCCACCGCTGCGAAGACGGCCGCCCGCAGCCGTTAACTGACCCATCGGAGCCCACAGCAGCCTATGACCTCGCACAACCGCGCCCAACACCCGGATCCACCCCGCGCCCGGGTGGACGGATACGAGGCCCCGCCCGCACGCGTCCCAGACGTCTCCTGCACACCGGCACCGACGCGCTGCACCCGATCAGTCCTGGCCCACTGCCGCCTGCGGTACAAGGCCCGGCGGTGAGGCCCTTCGGGCCCCAGGACCGGGTCCTGGTCTCCCCGCGCTATCTGGCGGGAGCGGGCATCGACCGGCTCGCCGATGCGATCGGCCCGCTGGTCCACCTCTTCGGCTGGCAGAGCGAGCACGATCGCGCAAGCGGACGCATCAGCGTCCACAGCCCCGACGGCAGCCTGTTCGTCAACTTCAACTCCCGGCATACCCACGGCCACTGGTGGTCCCTCGCGCACCACGAGCCGTACTGGGAAGCCCGCTTCACCCGGCAGACCCCGATCGAGGCCATCGCCGCCGTCACCCAGGCTCTGCCCCAGCTGCTCGGCGACGACCGGCACATCGACCGGATCCCGCTCACCACCACCCCCCTCGCGCAGATCGCCGAACTGAACCACTGGCACCGCGAGGACGACACGTTCACCTCGCCCGACGGCCACTGCCACCTGCAGCACACTCCGGCGGAAGACACCCCGTGGCGCTTCCGGCACCACGTGTACGACGGCTTCGACACCCACTGGGACGCCTCCTTCACCCAGGACACCCCCGAGCGGCTCGTCGCCCAGTTCTTCACCCACCTCGCGACGACCACCCCGGTCGAGCGCACCTTCCGTGACGTCCCCTACCTCGTGCAGAACCTGGACGACGCGCTCATCACCCCCGTGCACCGAGCCGCCGTGAACCCACACGTCCACCACGCCGGCGCCCAGCTCGGCCGCGTCGTACACCGCCGCTGACACCGGCCTCACCGAAACCCGTCATCCCCAGCTGAACGAGCCGACTGGGCCGGCCGAGCACCTCCTGCTCCTCGCCGGCTACTTCACCCGGCACAACGCCGCCCTGACTCGGCTGCACGTACCCGTCCGTTGCCGCGAGCGCACTGCCATTCCTCCCGGCCTGCACTTCCGAATCCCTTGGACCACCGTGTCACTCCTGGACATCCCCGACGTATTCATCGGGTCCACCGACGACGGCCACACCTTCGTCATCCTCAACCGCCCCATCCGCGACGCCGACCGGCTGCTCACCGACGCCGGCTTCCTCCCTCGTGAACACCACGGCCGCAGGCTCCACCTGCTGCCTCCAGGCATCGCGCAGGACGTACACGAGCGCGCCGGCGTGGCGATGTACGGGCTCTTGGCCCACACCCACGACCTCGTCGACCTTTCCTGGACCACCCGCTGGAGTCCCGACCAGCCGGCAGGCGGCCCAGACCTGCACTTCCAGGTCAGGGACGGCACGGTTGCCGTGACTGCCTCGACCACCGCCGCCCGGTTGCTGCTGGAGCAACACGGCTTCGTCCCCACAGCAGACGGCGCGTCCTACCGCACTCGGGACGGGCTGGACGAGCGCCAACTGCTCAGCGCCGTCACCGCTGCCGAGGCACACGCGTACACCCACGGTCTCAGCGCGCGTGTCCACCTGGGCATCCCCACACCAGCCGACATCCCCGCCAGCACCCGCCGCCGCTCAGCTCCCGCCACCGGTCCACGAATCACACCATCAGCCCCTCGCCGCACCCGCTGACCACCCCAACGCATCCGGCACCGCCATCCGAGGAGCTTCCACGTCCGACACCCCCACCGTGCATGATCTCGCCCGTGCCCTCGCCGACCAGCTCCACCCCGGTGCCGCTCCCCGGGACGTGACCGTCAGCTTCGGCGCCCGCCGGCAAGCCCCCATCGAGTACCGCAGCCGCGGTCGGGGCGGACCCGTGACGGTCTACGCCCAAGCACTGCACGCCGCCCTCTACGGCCTTCCCACGCCCGGCGAGTCGCTGCCCACCGCCCTGGACGCGCTTCTGCAAGCCACACACACCGCGACCGTCCCGGAACAGAAAACCGCCGTCCTGCGGCAGGTCGCCGAGCAGCTGCGCAACGCCGCCGAGATCATCCAGCGCTACCAGTACCGAGCCCAGTGGGACCGGTTCCCCACCGATGTTGCCGAGCAGCTCGCTACTGCTCACGACCAGGCCCGGCAGATCGCCCAGGCCCTCGACCGCGTGGCCCCCGCCTTCGGCCACCAGCCCACCACGGACACCACGCCCCGTGCCCGGGCCGCCCACGGCCAGAGCGCCACCACCCTCGTAACCTCCTCGCCTTCACCGGCCCCACGCCACCGCTGACCTGCCGCGACAGCGCCCTCCGAGAAAGACATCTCCTGGCCACCACCGACTCCCTCCAAGCTCTCCTCGCCCAACCCCGCTGCGCGCTCGGCGTGTTCGTCCCCGCCGGACTGCATCCGGCCCGCGCCGAGCGCCGTCAGCTCGACCAGATCGCCCGAGCCGGCGCCGACCTGTTCGAGATCGGCCTCGCCCACCATGACGCCGGCCTCGACGGGCCCATCATCCAAGCCGCCTACCGCCGCGCCCTGAGCCGCGGAAACGTCCTCGCCCGCGCCCTGCGCGCGGTCGAGCACGCCGCTGGCCTTCGGCCGACCGTCGTTATGACCTACTGGGATCCAGTCCACCGGCACGGCCCCGAACGCCTGGCCCGGCTGCTCGCTGACGCGGGTGCCGCCGGGGCAATGGTCGTCGACCTGCCCGACGACCAGGCAGAGCGCTGGCAGGCCGCAGCGAAGGCCACGAACCTCTCCACCCCACGCCTCGTCCCGCGCCACCTCGCCGACACCGGTCTCGCCACCGTGGCCGCCGGTGCGTCGGGATGGCTCTACGCACCCGCCAGCACCGGCCCCACCGGCTACCGCGGCCCGCTCGACGTGCCCGCGCTCGCCGACTTCACGACACGCCTGCGTGCCGCGAGTCCCCTGCCCGTCGTGTCGGGCGTGGGGATCTCCACCCCGGCCCTCGCGGAACGCGTGGCGCCACTGGTGGACGCCGTCGTCATCGGCACCCCCGTCGTCCGCGCCCTGATGGCCTCCCCCGAGCAGGCCCCAGTGCTCACCACCGCGTTCGCCCACGCCCTGTACCCGTACGCCACCACGGAGACCCGTGCCTGACTCCGCCGACCCGGCCCCGGTCCTCGCCCGCATCTCGTCCGATGCGGCCTCGCTGCACCAGGCCCTGTATTTCCTGCCCGCCGAACGAGGCGCATCCGCATCCACACTGGCCGCGCGCCTCACTGACGCCCAGGACCTCGCCGGCACCGCTTTGCGGCTGTTTCTCACCCTCAGCCGCCAGACGACGCGGCCCTCCCCTCCGGACCTGCTGCTCCTTCACCGCGTCGCGCAGATCGCCAAGGCCGCCCAGGACGCCGCCGCCGAACTGACGGCTGCTCTTGCCCGCGCCGTGGAGAACCAGCGCCGCCAGGCCGCCGCCACATCACGGCGGGTGGTTCTGATCGGGCCGACACCGCAGCAGTTCATCGAGTCGGCCACCGACCTCGTCGACCGCATCCCCGCCCTCTGCGACGCCGTATCCCGCGACCGGCCGCAATCCCCCTGCCGCTGACGCGACCGCGATTCGAGCACTCCCTCCCCTTTCCCTAAACCCAGGACAGACCATTTCAGATCAGCCCCGATTCCGCGCCCTCTCCCTCGGTGCGGGAGTTCAATCCAGCACGCTCCTTGCCCTGTCAGCCGAGGGCATTCTCCCCAGGGTCGACTATGCGATTTTCGCCGACACCGGATGGGAACCCGAAGCGGTTTATGCACACCTTGACCGCCTGGAAGAAGAGATAGCCGCCCCCGCCGGGATACCCGTACTGCGCGTGTCGGCCGGAAATATCCGAGACGACGCCCTGAACCCGGATCACCGGTTCGCCTCCATGCCGCTCCACATCCTCAATCAGGACGGGCGACCTGGGATGACCCGGCGGCAGTGCACCGGCGAATATAAGGTCAAGCCAATCAAGCAGAAGGTCCGCGAACTGCTCGGCTACCCCTATCCGGCACGCATCCCGAAGGGCGTTTTCGTCGAGCAGTGGGTAGGAATCTCCACGGATGAATTCCACCGCGCGAAGGACGCGGACGTCAAGTACATGCGTAACCGGCATCCCCTTCTGGACATGTCCTGGAGCAGGGCCGACTGTGCACGCTACCTGACTTCCCTCGGTCTTGCCGATACCCCGAAGTCGAGTTGCCTGGGATGCCCGTTCCATGGAAATGCGCAGTGGCGGCATATCAGGGACACATCTCCGTCCGAGTGGGCGGACGTCGTCGAATTCGACGCGGCCATCCGGCAGGGCAATGCCCGTGCCAACGCCACCGGCAACAGACTGCTCGGCGAGGCGTTCCTGCACCGCTCCCGCGTCCCGCTCAGCGAAGCCCCCATCGATCACGTCACCGCCGCCGAGCGGGCCGCCCTGCGGATCAGCGCGGAGGAGGCCGACGTCCTGGAGAACGGTGTCGAAGACGGCTGCTCGCCCTGGGCGTGCCGGGGCGACGCCGACGCGCTGACGCAGGACGACTTCGGGCTGGCCACGTGATACTCGACCTCTTCGCGGGGCCGGGCGGCTGGAGCAGGGCGCTGCACGTCCTGGGCGTGCGCGACGTCGGCCTGGAATGGGACCCGTGGGCATGTAAGACCCGTGCTGCGGCGGGTCAGTTGACCATCCGGTGCGACGTGGCGAGGTATCCGGTATGGCCGTTCGTCGGCCGCACCCGCGGTGTGATCGCTTCGCCGCCGTGTCAGGCGTGGAGCATGGCCGGCAAGCGCCTCGGCCTGGTCGACCAGCCGCTGGTGCACGCGGCGGTCGAGGATCTGGCCGCCGGTCGCGATACCCGCGAGCGCCTCCTCGCCGCCTGCTGTGACGAGCGCTCCCTGCTCGCCGCCGAGCCGATGCGCTACCTGTACGCGCTGCACGCGGTCGGCGAGCCCGACTGGGTGGCCATGGAGGAGGTACCGGACGTGCTGCCCTTGTGGAAGCAGTACGCGGCCGTCCTGCGCGGGTGGGGGTTCTCCGTCTGGTGCGGGATCCTCAACGCCGCCGACTTCGGCGTCCCGCAGACCAGGAAGCGGGCAATCCTTCTGGCCTCCCGCGTCCGCACGGCGCAGCCGCCCACGCCCACGCACGCCCAGCTCGGCGAGCCGGAATCGCTGTTCGGTCCGGGCCGTGCCCGCTGGGTCAGCATGGCCGAAGCTCTGGGGTGGGGCGCGACCGACCGGCCCGTCCCCACCGTCTGTGCAGGAGGTGGGCCTGGCGGCGGCCCCGAGCCGTTCCCGTCGGGCTCTCGCAAGACGCTGTCCGACGCGCGGGAGCGCGGCACCTGGATGCCGCGGCCGGACGGGGTGGTTCTGCAGTCCCGCCGGGAAGGCGCGGGGTGGGCGGCCCGGCACGGCATGCGCGAGAATCGTGCGGCCGACGCTCCGGCGCCCACGTTCACCGCCGAGGCGCACCGCTGGTCCTGGTCCCTGCGCAGCAACAACCAGGCCAACGCCACCGTCCGGTCCATCCAGGAGCCGGCTGGCACGCTGTTCTTCGGGCACCGCGCCAACGAGTGCACCTGGGTCGCCGAACCCGCCACACCCTCGGCCACGGACACCGATGCGCCGGCCGTTCCCGAGCCGATCCGGATCACCGCCCGCGAGGCGGGCCTCCTGCAGACCTTTCCCGCCGACTACCCCTGGGCCGGCAACAAGGGCCAGCAGTTCTCCCAGATCGGCAACGCCGTTCCCCCGCTGCTCGCCGGCCACCTCCTCGCCCCGCACCTCGGCGTCACCCTCGACCCCGACGACTTCGCCCTCGCCGCCTGATGCCCCACACCCCCGAACCCGACGAAGACGACCTTGACGCCGTCCCACCGCCCCAGCCGGTGTTCCACGTCGAGCAGGCCCTCCTGGGGGCTCTCCTCCTCGACCCGCACCGCCTGGACGACGTGAACGGCATCGCCGCCGACTCGTTCTCCACCGCCGCGCACGCCGCCCTGTATGCCGCGATCAGTACCCTGCCGCGGCCCGATCCCGCCGAGCACGCGAAGAACACCACGTGGCTCGACCGCGTACTCGCTACCGCCCTGGAGGAGGCGCGCGGACTGACCGCTTCCTACCTGCACGCCCTCGTTCAGGTCTGCCCCTGGCCCCGCCACGCCCCCGCGTACGCCCGGATGGTCGAGGCCGAGCACGCCCGCCGTCGCCTGCTGACGGCCGCCGAACGCCTCGTCCACACCGTCCACGACGCCTCCGTCCCGCACCCTGTCCAGACAGCGCTCGCCGAGGCGGATGCACTTGCCGCGGTCGTGGACGACATCGCGAACCGCTTCCCCCCGCGCTCCGGTGTCCTTCCCCGCACCCCGGCACCTCCTCCCACCGCCGCCGACGACACCGAGGCGGTCGAGGAGGAGCAGCTCCTGCTCGCGACCGCCACCGCCCGCCCGGACGACATCGACGCCGTCCGGTGGCTGCTCCCCGACGACCTCACCCTGCCCCTGCACGCCGGCCTGTGGCAGTGCCTGACCACCCTCGCCCGCCGCGACGAGCCCATCGACCCCGTCACCGTCCTGTGGGAAGCCCAGCAGCGCGGCCTGCTCGACTACGGCCGTGAACCAGGCGAGGTCCTGCGCATGCTGGCCGAACCCGCCGGATCCGTCGAGCACTGGGCCGAACGCGCCCTGCGGCGCTCCCTGCTGGCAACGGCCGAACACACCGGACGGCGCGTCGAGGCGTACGCCGGCGACTCGGCGAACACCCCCTTCCAGCTCGTCGCCGGGGCCCGTCGCGCTCTCGCTGACATCGCCGCCGTCCGCACCCGCTGGCAGCACGCCGCCGGAGCCACTCCGCCGCAGCAGCGGCGAGCGGCCCCTGCCACCCGCGCCGGCCCGCCGACCACCACGGCCGCACACGCCGCCCGGCCCACACGAGCAACCCGATAACTCCCGATTACGCCGGTGGCCGGGCCCGCGAGTCCGGCCACCGGCAGAACGGATGAGACCCCCACGTGACTGCCTCCATCGACGCCCATGTCCGCCTCGACACCCACCCCACTCACCCGAGCGCCGTGCAAGCCCACCTGACCGGCACCCAGGCCCACGTCGCCTCCACGGCTCTGGAGGCTGCCGGCTGGAGTGCCGCCGCCACAAACGTCCTGGTCCTGGCCCGCATCGATCACGAGGAGCCCTACTGGGCCGCCGACGCCGCCCAGCACCTGACCGCCGAAGGCATCACCGTCGAGATCACCCCACGGCTCCAGGAGGCCATCGACGAGGAATGGACCTGGCCGAACTACCCGATGCCCTGGTGCACGCGCAGCGAAATCCGCGAGGTCTCCAACCAGGCGCAGAAGATCCACGACGACATCCGCAACGGCCACCTCCTGATACACGCCCACGCCCACGACGGCCACACCACCGTCGCGGTCGGCACATACCTCCACCAGGGCGGCAAGACCGTCTACCTCCACGGCGAGGACCATCTGCGTCAGATCGCCGACACCTTCGACTCACCCGCGGAAGCACTGGTGGCCTTCGAGAACGCCCACGCGGCCGAAATGCGCCCCGGCCCAGCGCCCCTGACCGACACCGAACGCGCCGCCACCGCAGCGCGTTCCGTCTTCGACATCACCACAGCCAAGCCCGAACCGCCCCGCCCCCAGCTGGAGGCCGTCCCTATCTACCTGGCCGATGCCGACGACCACGACGCCCTCCTCGACACCTTCCTCGACACGCACGGCGAGTTCGAAAAGTGGCGCACCTGGTCCGATGAAACGACCCACGCCATCCACGAAACGCAGACCCTGCGCATCGAACGCGTCCACGAAACCCAGGCCCGCGAGACCGCCTGGACCGTAGCCGCCTACGAAACGCCTGTCTCCGACCGCATGTGGCACCTCACCGCGAGCGGCGCCACCCCCGCCCCAGTACTGCAGAATCTGCTGAACCACCTCGCCGACGGAGACGGCTGGGACACGGTCATCGGCGTCCCAGTGGGCGAGAGGACGGTCACCACAGCCACGCAGCCGCTCACTGAGGCCGGGTGGAAGCACACCCTGACAGGGCACGGGATCCGGTGGACGTCCCCCGACGGGCAGGCAGGCGTCCGGTTTGACCCACTGACCGCGCAGGCCCCCCAGAGCCCAGCCACCTGGACCATCTGGGCCGGCCCCGACCCGGACCGGCCCACCTGGGCCATCACCGCGTCCCCGCACACCCCGAGTTCGCTACTGGCCGACCTCTCCGAAACTCTCGCCCACGAGACCGGCACACGCCAGCCCCAGCCGGGCCGCCGCGATCACAGGACCCGCCTCGCAGCCAGTGCGCCGGCGGCTCCGGCGGTCACGGCCGGCCGACCCGCCAGCCGTTCACGCTGATCATCACCCCCGCACGAGCGGGGCAACATAGCTTGGGATCGCCGGTTGGCCAAACCGGCGATCCCACGCACCATAGATAGTCCACCGCCACGCCCTGCCCGCACGTCGAGAGGCTCCTCCCACGACCGCAGACACCACACGTAGCGCAGCCCGTCACGAGGCCGGGAGCGCCGGGCGATCACGCCGCCGCGTAGCTCGCCCGGAACAAGTCCTGCGCCCGCTCCACGTCCCTCAGCGTACGGAGCTGGACCTCCAGATCACCCGTGCCGTGGTGACCGAGACCGGACACGTCCCGAGTGAAGCCCGGAACAAGATCGACGTTCTTCGGATCGACCTTCAGATAGACCAGCAGCTTGCTTCGCTGCGGCGGGCACAGGCAGGCAAAGTTGCGCAGCCGCTGATACGCCCGGTAGGTCTTGCGCTCCACCCGGTTCACACCATCCCCGAGCCCGAGCAGGACCTCGTCGACCGCACCCGCCAACTCGCGCATCGCCGCGCCCTGGACATCAGCCGCCGACTGGGCAACCGCCTGGCGCCGTGCCCGACGGGCCACCTGCACGCCGCCGCTCACGGAGGCCACGGTCTCAAGCCCGAGCAGGTCCCTGCCGAAGAGTCGGTAGCGAACCAGGTCGATCGACCTCCGGTGCTCGCGCACGGCATGCACGTCGTAGCGGGTGAAGTCGCCGGCGATGCAGATCAGGCGTGGTCCGCTCCACAGGACCTGGGACGCGGCCGTCACCCCGAGCCGGTCGCGGACCAGGTGCTCGAACTCCGCCCGGTGGTCCATCAGCCAGGCCAGGTAGAACAGGCCCTGGTTGATGACGCCGGCGTCCGTGCCGCGCTTGTACTCAATGATGACCGGCGATCCGTTCTCGTCCAGCCCGAGCGAGTCGATCCGGCCCCCGTGGGCGGGCCCCGTGCTGTACTCGCTCGCCAGGAAGCGGACGCCCAGCAGCGTCTCCATGTGCGCCTCGACGAGAGCCTGCACATCGGCCTCGATCTCAGCAAGACGCGGCATGACCTCCGTCATGCCGCTGTTCGTCGTGTCCGTGCGGAACAGCTTCAGGCCCGACACCTTCCCCTCCTCGGCTCGGTGATCACCAACGCCGACGGGGTGCGGGATTGTTTCCGCGAGAGCCTTCGGGGGCGTGAAGATAGTGTGAGACCCTACGTACTGCTCGACCAGGGAGCTCGCGCCCCCCGGTGACCGGGAATCCACGATTCCCCCATGTGTCCCCCGCGACCTGGGGGACAGCTCCCGGAAGCTGCGTTTACGCAGGTCAGCCCCCGTAGCTCAGCGGATAGAGCACGTGCCTTCTAAGCGCCTGCTCGACGGCAACGGCTCACCGCGTACACCTGCAGAGTGTGAGCTGTAGAGAAAGGTGGGCCGTCGGTCGTCCAGTAAGCCGTGCTCGGCCGAGCTGCTGTCGTCGCCGTTGCCGCAGCAGGATGCCAGGAAGCGTCACGTGCCCGCACCGGGTTCGGGCACCGGCCTGCCCGGCGGGGTGAAGGCGGCCAGCACCGTGGCGGTGATGTGGCCGGCGGCATGCTCGGAGGTGAGACGGCCCGCACGGATCTCGTCGGCGGCACTGTGCATGACCGAGTGCAGGACGTTGACCAGCCACGCGATCGGCAGGTCGGTGCGGAAGACCCCCTCAGAACGGCCACGGGCGATGAGCGTCTCGACCCGGGCGGCCGGGCCGCTGTGCAGCTCGCGGATGCGACCAGGAGGCAGTTCCCTCTGGGCAGCGACCAACAGCGCACGCGCCTGGTCCACCAGACGCCAGCTGGCCTCGACATAGCGCGCCAGCGCGAGCAGCGGATCACCGGCCAGATCGACCGCGTCCAGTGCCTGATTGCCCCGGTCCACTGCGCGGCTCATCGCCGCATCGACGACCTCCGCCCGGGAGGCGAAGTGCGCGTACAGCGTCACCCGGCCCACGCCCGCGGCGCGCGCGATCTCGCTGAGGCTCGCCTCCGGGTTCTGTCCCAGGCACTCGGCCGCGGCCTTGACGATCGCGTCGATGCTCCGCAGGGCGTCGGCGCGTTTGACGGTGCTTCTACTGCCCATGCCCCACACCCTACCGGAATAAGTCGAACATAACTGTTTGGCTTAGGCGGGCTGCAGGTCTAACCTGAACAGCACTGTACGGATTATCCGTCGAGAGGTGAGCGTCATGAGTGACACGGAAACCGCGAGCACACACACGCCGCAGACACCCCATCCACGGCGCTGGCCGGTCCTCGGCCTGCTGGGACTGGCCCAGCTGATGCTCATCCTCGACATCACCGTGGTCGCCATCGCACTGCCCCACATGGGCACCGAACTGGACCTGGACCGCGCCGCCCTGACCTGGGTGGTCAGCGGCTACGCCCTCACCTTCGGCAGCCTGATGCTGCTCGGCGGCCGGGCCGCCGACCTGTTTGGCGCCAAGCGCGTCGTCCTGGCAGGGCTCACCCTGTTCACCGCCGCGTCCCTGGCCGCCGGACTGGCCACCGGCGCTCCCCTGCTGCTGACCGCCCGGATCGCCCAGGGCGCGGGCGCCGCGATGCTCTCGCCGGCGGCCCTGTCGGTCGTGGTGAGACTGTTCGACGGCGACGAACGCAACAAGGCACTGGGTATCTGGTCGGCGCTCGGCGGCGGCGGCGCCGCCCTCGGCGTGCTGCTGGGCGGGCTGATCACCGCCGGGCCCGGCTGGGCCTGGGTCTTCTTCATCAACGTCCCCGTCGGCTTGGCCGTACTCGCCGCACTCGCCCGGATCCTGCCCACCCTGCCCAAGGCGGCCGCCGACTCCCTCGACGTGCCCGGCGCCGCCCTCGTCGCCGCGGCCACCGGTGCTCTCATCTACGCCCTGATCCGTGCCGGCGACCACGGCTGGCTCGACGCCCTCACCCTCGCCCTGTTCGCCGCCTCGGCAGCCGCATGCGCAGCTTTCACCGCCTGGCAGCGCCGGACGGCGGCACCGCTGATGGACCTTCGCCTGCTCAGCCGGCGCCCGGTACTGGCGGGCATCTTCATCATCGCGGTGGCCACGGCCCTGATGGTGGGTGTCTTCTTCCTCGGCTCCTTCTACCTGCAGAACCACCAGGGCCATGGCGCCTTGATGACCGGGGTGCTGTTCCTGCCGGTGGCGCTGGTGACCATGGCTGCCGCCACTACGGCCGGCCGCGTGATCGGCCGCCTCGGGGCCCGACTGCTGGCAACGGCGGCCCTGGTCCTCGCGGCCGCCGGATTCCTCGTCCCAGTCCTCTGGTCCGGCACCGCCGCCATGGTCACCGGCGTGAGTATCGCCGCGGCCGGTCTGGGCACCCTGTTCGTGGTCGCCTCGGCCACCGCCCTCGGCAGCGTCGCCCCACACGAGGCCGGGGTGGCCTCAGGAATCATCAGCACCTTCCACGAGTTCGGCGCCTCCACAGGCGCCGCCGCCGTATCCAGCGCCGCAGCCGCCAGCATCGCCACCCACACCCCCTCCGCCGCCGCGACCGGGTTCGACAACGCCTTCCTCGTCGCCACAGGCATCGCCGCGGCCTCCGCCCTCATCTCCCTGTGGCTGATCCCAGTCCAAATGGCCTGAGCCGAGCAGAATGCGGCTGCCAACCCGCGGCGGCCCCGACCTGCCCGCGACGGCTGCGGAGGTTGGGGGTGGAGTGGGCGTAGCCAGCACGGCACGGCCTCGCCGCCGAAGGCGCCGGCCACCTCCACCATCGTGGTGCCAGCCACCATCCCGGGCGTGCTCATTAGCCGGGGCGCAGGGTGCCCGGCCCAGTGCGACGTCGTTGAACACGGCATCGCATGCATGCACGCCCGCCCCCGCGGAGTACCCGAGTGAGCCCCGGACCGCCTGGCGGCCCGGGGCGTGAAGCCTGTCGGTACACGAGACACTGGTCAGCCCGGTGATCACAGCCCACGGCCGGGTCTGCGGCACTTCACGCGGCCTTGGCCAGGGCGGACCGTTCTTTGCTGGGCACATGGCGGGCGGGAGTCGAGAGTCTCGTCATGGTTCCTCGTCCGTCGTGGCGCGGCCACAGGAGGAGGGCACCGATCGCTCCCGCTCCGGCAAGGATCGCGAGGACGGACCAGGCGAGGGGGAGGCCCGCGTTCGTTCCGAGCCACCCCGCGATGGGATAGGTGATCAGCCAGGCCAGGTGCGACAGAGAGAATTGGGCGGCGAATGCCTCGGGGATCGCGTTCCGTCCGACGGAGGCACGCAGGACCTTGCCGGTCGGAGTGATGATCAGCGCCATGCCGACACCGATCGCGGTCCAGGTGATCGCCGTACCGGTCCATGTGGCGAGCCCAGTCACGACGAGCGTCACCGCGGCACCCGTGGCGCCGACGAGGACTCCGGCGCCGGTCATCATGACGGTGCGGGCGGAGACCCGGTCGAGGACGCGGGGCAGTACGAGGGCGGCCAGGAGGGTTCCGGTGCCGGAGGCGGCGAGCATCCAGGCGACGTCCGGCTGCGAGCCGCCGAGCCGGTCGCGGACGTGGTTGACAGTGTTGACGACGACGATCGACCCTGCCGCCGCAACCACGAGATTGAGTGCCATGAGGCCGCGCAGTCGAGGCGTGCGGAGGAAGGTCCTGATCCCCGCTGCCGCCTTGTCCCACGCCTTGGTGTGGGTACTGGGGCGGGCGTCGGGGACGCGTGCCGACAGGACGAGCAGGCCGGAGACGAGGAAGCCGGCGGAGGTTCCCAGGAACAGTCGGTCGAAGCTCATGAACGTCAGGGCGACGGCCGCCAGCACGGGGCTGAGCAGGCTCTCCATGGTGGAGGCGACTTGGGAGGCGGACAGGGCACGCGTGTAGGCGGACTCGTCGGTGACGATGTCGGGGATGACGGCTTGGAATGTCGGGGTGAAGGCCGCGGAGGCGGTCTGGAGCAGGCCAATCAGGACGTAGACGTGCCAGACCTCGGTGACCAGCGGCAGTACCAGGACCACCGCACCGCGGACCACGTCGAGGAGGACCAGGAGCGTTCTTCTGGGAAGCCGGTCGACGTACGCGGCGGCCAGGGGCGCGATGACCACGTACATGACCATCTTGATGGTGAGGGCCGTACCGAGGACCATGCCGGCGTGCGGACCGGCGAGGTCGTAGGCGAGCAGGCCGAGGGCCACTGTGGTCAGCCCGGTGCCGAACAGGGCGATGACCTGGGCACTGAACAGGCGGCGATAGTCGCGGAGGGCGAACAGACGCATGGCGTTTTCCTTCCGTGTCCATGCGGCGGGGCACGGCTCCGGAGCGGAGGCCGTGCCCCGCGGGTACAGGCGGGCAGGTCTCTAGGCACGGGCGGCGCTTTCCGGGGTGAGGCCGGCGAGCAGGTTGAAGGCGCCGGTGAGGATGTTGAGTGCGACGACGCCGACGACGTCGGCGATCGCGCGGTCGCTGTAGCCGTGCTCGCGCAGGGCGGTGACCTGGTCGTCGGTGATCGACGCCGGCTCGCGGTAGATCTGGGGGGCGAGGGTAATGACCGCGGCGATCGCGGGGTCGGCCGAGGTGCCCGCGCGGGCTCGCTCGATCTCCTCCTCGTCCACGCACAGGGCGCGGGCGGCGCTGACGTGCGCGTCGAGGCACAGTCCGCAGCCCTGCTGGGCCTGGACGGCGATCGAGACGCGTTCGCTGATCCGGCGGTTCAGCTTGGCGCGGCCCATGGCCCGGCTGAGTTGGAGGTAGCCGCCGAGCACGGCCGGGGAGTGCGCCATCGTGGCGACCATGTCACCGACTTGGCCGTGGCGGGAGACCAGGTCGGCGAGGAGATCGCGGGAGGCGCCAACCGCCGTGTCGGGTGTGAGGCGGGTCAGGCGGGGCATGACGCTCCTTCTGCTTATGGTCAGTGGTGGGCGTGGTGTGTGTGGTGGCCGTGGTCGTGGCCCGCGTGCCCGGGTGCGGTGACCGAGTTGACCGACGTGACCGCGGCGGGCTCGGTGGTCCGCACGGTGAACTCGGCGGTCCGGACGATGTCGGCGTGCTGGAAGTCCAGGTACAGCCGGTAGGTGCCGGCCGTGGGCGCTACGGCCATGAAGGAGATGCCGGGTCCCGGCGCGGTGGTGCCGTCACCGGGCTCGCCCTCCGGGTGGACGTGGAGGTAGCCCAGGTCGCCGACCCGCAGCGCGACCAGGTGCCCGTACGCGGCCAGGTAGGGCTGCAGATCGGTGACGGGGCGGCCGTTCCGGCTGACGGTGAGGGTCAGCTCGCTCGCCTCGCCGGGCACGAGCGTGCCGTCGAGCGCGACGGTGTACTCGCCGATCCGCGCGATGCCGGTGGCCTCGGGGAGCGGCTGTGGGGCGTACGGCCCGGCGACCGCGGCGTCGATCCCGAGCGTCAGGGTGCCGTCGTGGCCGACCGGGTGGATGTCGGCGAAGAACCTCCAGTCCCCCGGTTCCAGGGTCAGTTCGGTGCTCCAGGTGCCCTTCTCGTCCCGCACGGGGTGGACGTGCTGGAATCCGGCCGTGTCGCGCCGTACGGCGATGAAGTGCAGTTCCTTCTCGTGCTCAGGCACGAACTCGGTCACCGCCCGCCCGTCGGGGCCGATCACCCGGAAGCTGACCGGCTGCACGCCGGCGGCGAGGATCGTCGAGTCGAGCTCGAGGGTGTACCCGTTCTCGGAGACCGACAGCCCACCGGGCTGGGCCCCGCCGTGGACACCGTGGACACCGTGGCTGGTGTGGCCGTGGCCAGCGTGATTCGTCATGGCATCTCCCATGGTTGTGATGCGCCTTCGGGCGTTGTCCGTTCAGGACGTTGATCGCAACCATATACCCCCCCGGGGTATTCCGGTACCTCGATGATTGAAATCTCGCGAGAGGGCTTCGAGGCGGATCTGCCAGATGCACCCACCCACCTGTCCCGGCGCCGTGACGCCAGCGTGCCGGCACGGCTGGCTCTGCGGTGACTCCCGCGAACGGCAGCAGAACGACAGGGCACCTGGTGACGCGCGGCAGAGAAACTGGCGCCGCCTACGCGAACGCGGTCCATGCAGGGGGCAGGCGGGCAGCACCCGGTGCTCGGACGACTTCGACGCATCGAGGGATGGGCGAGAGGCCAGGCAGGAGAATGGTGGAAGAGGGCACTCACTGGAGAGGAAAGTCTCCGGAGAAGACGCCCGCGTCGGCATCGAAGGCCACTTCCCGGTCCGTCTGAGGGCTCGCCGGGTCCTTCTCATCGAGGGAAGGTCTGCCCGGCGGCAGCGCAGTCGGCAGCGCTATCGGCGGGACGACAGGCTCCTCTTTCCGCACCCAGCCGTGGCGGCGCAGCGGCCGGTGTCCCCTGTCTGCAACCTCAGGGAGATGCCGACTTACGAAGGAGGCGCGGTTGCTTCAGGGCAGCAGCGGTCCTTCGGCGATGGTGAGTACGGCTTGTCCGGCGATGCCGAGTGTGAGGGAAAGGGTGCCCGCTAGGTGAGCGGTGGCAGCGGACCAGCGTCGTGGGCCGGTCTGCGTATCGGTGGGTGCCGTGCCGGTGGTGAGGAACAGGGGGCCGAGCCAGCGCAGGTAGTAGAAGAGCGAGGCGACGGTGTTGGCGACGGCGAGGGCGGCGAGCCAGGTGTAGCCGCCGTCGATGGTCGCGCTGAAGATCTCCAGTTTGCCGAGGAAGACGCCGGTAGGCGGCGTGCCGACCAGGCCCAGGAGACAGACGACGAGCACGGCCGCGAGGTCGGGGCGGCGGCGGGCGAGGCCGCGGTAGTCGGTGAGGGCACGGGCCCGCGGAAGTGTCGCAACGACCGCGAAGGCGCCGAGGTTGGTGACGGCGTAGGCGGCCAGGTAGAGCAGCAGGCTCCGCTGAACGGTGCCGCTGCGGGTGGTGACGGCCAGGGCCATGAGCAGGTAGCCGACCTGACTGATCGTGGAGTAGGCGAGCAGGCGTTTGACGGAGGTCTGGAAGAACGCCGCGAGATTGCCCAGGGTCATGGTGACCGCGGCGAGAATCGCGAGAAGCAGCGGCCAGTTGACGTCGCTGTCGGCGAGTGCCTGTTGCAGCAGCCGGTAACCGGCGATCAGACCACCGACTTTGGGCAGGGTGGTGACGTACGCGGCGACGGGTGCCGGCGCCCCGTCGGTGACGTCGGGCACCCAGAAGTGGGCCGGTACGGCGCCGATCTTGAAGAGCAGGCCGGCGAGGACGCCGACGAGTCCGACGGCGACGAGTCCGTAGGGCGCGGAGGGCAGGGTCTTGGCGAGTTCGCTGTAGTGGGTGGCGTGGCCGGCGCCGTAGAGGAGCGCGGTGCCGGCGAGCATGGTGATGCCCAGCAGGGCGCCCATAAGGTAGTACTTCAGGGCGGCTTCGGTGCCGGGGGCGTCCTTCGCGAACCCGGCGAGTGCGTAGGCGGGGACGCTGGCCAGCAGGTAGGCGGCGAAGAGCATCAGCAGGTCGTTCGCGCCGGTGAGGGCGAGGGTGCCGGCGCCGGTCATCAGGAGCAGCACCCAGTACTCGGCCTCGCGTTTGTGGCGCCGTACGGTCTCCACCGACATGCAGATGATCAGCAGCAGAGCGACGAGCACGATGAGCCGCCCGGTGTCGGTGGCGGCGTCGACGGCGAACGCGGCGGCGAAGACGGTCTGTTCGCGGTCGGTGACCATGGTGACGGCGGTGGCCGTCAGGCCGGTCGCGCAGGCGGCCGCGGCGAGTACGGCCACGAGCCACTGACGGCGGCGGGGCAGCCAGGAGCCGGCCAGGAGGCCGATGACGGCGGCGCCGAGGAGGGCGATTTCGGGGATGAGGGCGGCCAGGTTCTCGTTCACCGTGCGACCAGGCCCGTCAGGGTGCGGCTGGCGGGTTCGATGACGTCCAGCAGCCAGCGCGGTGCGATGCCGATCACCAGGGCCACCGCGAGCAGCGGCACCGTGGACAGCGCCTCGGCCTTTCTCAAGTCGCGGACAATGCCGGTGGGGATGGTTTCGGGAAGGCGCGGGGTACCGAGGAACATGCGCCGCAGTGCGGTCAGGAACAGGGCGGCGGTGATGAGGATGCCGGTCACGGCGATGGCGGTGGCAATGGCGTGGGAGGCCAGGCTGCCGGTGAAGATCTGGAATTCGGCGATGAAGCCGGAAAAGCCTGGAATGCCGAGGCTGGCGAACGCGGCGACGGCGGTGACCGCCGCGAAGCGCGGGGCATGCGCGGCCAGGCCGGAGTACGAGTCCATCGTGTATGTGCGTCCGCGGTCGTAGAGCACCCCGGCGAGCAGGAACAGAGCGGCGGTGATCAGTCCGTGGCTGACCATCTGGGTGACGGCTCCGGTCACCGCCAGGGTGCGCGCCTGGGCGTCGCTGCCCGCGAGTGTCCCGGCGGCACCGACGGCCAGGACGACGTAGCCCATGTGGTTGACCGACGTGTAGGCGATCATGCGTTTGAAGTCCGTCTGCGCCAACGCCACCAAGGCCCCGTAGACGACGGACACGGCGCCGACGATCACGATGACGAGCGCGTAGTGGCGCCAGCTGCCGGGCAGCAGGGGCATGGCGATGCGGACGAACCCGTAGGTGCCCATCTTCAGCAGGACTCCGGCGAGGATCGCCGAGCCGGTGGCGGGGGCGTCGGTGTGGGCGGGCGGCAGCCAGGTGTGGAAGGGCACGGTCGGCGTTTTGACCGCGAGACCGACGCCGATGGCCAGCAGTACGAGGCCCGCGTACAGGCCGCGTCCGGCGAGCGGGTTCGCGCGGGTGAGGTCGACGATGTCGAAGGTGTGCGGGTCGGCCGCCAGGTAGAGGCCGATGAAGCCGAGGAGGAGGGCGAGCGAGCCGACGAAGGTGTACAGGAAGAACTTCAGCGCCGCGGCCCGGGCTCGTTCGCCGTGTCCCCATCCCGCGATGACGAAGAACATGCCGACGATCGACAGGTCGAAGAAGACGAAGAACAGAATGAGGTCGAGGGCGACGAACAGACCGATGCTGACGGTCTGCAGGAACAGGAAGAGGCAGACGTAGGAGCGTACGCGCCGCGTCTCGCGCAGGGAGTGGACCGCGACGGCCAGGAACAGCAGGCAGGTCAGGGCGACCAGGGGCAGGGACAGTCCGTCGACGCCCACGTGGTAGCCGACTCCCGCGCTGGGGATCCAGCGCACCCGCTGCTCGTACTGCATCCCGCCGTCGGTGTCGTAGCCGGTCCACACGCCGACGACCAGGGCCAGGTCCACGGCAGCGGTGGTGATCCACACCCATACGTACGCCCGCTCGGGGAGAGTGCGCGGCAGGAGCAGCAGTACCGCGCACACCAGCAGCGGCAGGAACGTGACGACGGTCAGCACAGGGGTTACCTCACCAACAGGATGATCAGGACCAGTACGGCGAAGCCCGCGGCGGCCTGGGCGTAGTACTGATGCAGCAGTCCGGTCTGCGGGCGGCGCGCCCACCGGCCCAGGCTCCGCGCACCGGTCGCAACGGCACGGACTCCGGCGTCGATGCCGCCGTCGTCCAGACGGCGTGCGAGCCGGGCCGCCGCGAGGCCGCCCCGGGCGGTCTGCCGTACGGCGCCGTCGACGACCCGATCGTCGAAGTCGGCCAGCGTGCGCGCGAGGCCCAGCACCGGGCGGACCACGACGAGCCGCGCGGCCCGCTCCAGGTACAGCCACCCGTGAGTCCATCGGACGGCCGCGCGCGACAGCCCTGCGGATGCAGGGCGGGAAGCCCACCGCCAGGCCAGGCCGACGGCGGCGAGCGCCACGGCGGCGGACAGTCCGAGTTCCCACGGCTCGGGGGACGGTTCGCCCTGGGCGCCGACCAGCCCCTTCAGCCAGGACGCCGGTCCCGGCAAGGCCAGTACTCCCAGTACCGCCGCGGCGAAGGTGAGGGCGAGGAGCGGGGCGGGTGTCGAACCGGCGACGCGACGGGTGCCGCGCTCCTCGGTGTCGTATCCGAGTTCCGCGTCGGCAGGGAGGGGACGGGTGACGTACCAGACGGCTTTGACGCTGTACACGGCGGCGACGGCAGCCGCCGCGAGGCCCACCGCGTACAGCGCGGTCGACTCGGTGCGGGCGGCGGCGAGGACCTCGTCCTTGGCCGCCCACAGGGACAGGGGCGGCAACCCGGCCAGGGTGAGCGCGCCCACCGCGAAGGCCACGCCGACCAGTGGGTGGACGCGGGCCGCCCCACGCAGTGCCGGCAGTTGCTTGGTGCCCAGCGCGGTCAGCCAGGCGCCCGCGGCGAGGAACAGAGCCGACTTGGTGGCGGCATGGGAGACGAGCTGGGTGGTGCCCGCGGCGACGCCGCCGCTGCCCGCGGCCAGCACCATGAAGCCGATCTGGGCGGAGGTGGAGGCCGCGAGGAGCTGCTTGAGGTCGGTCTGGGCCACCGCGACCAGCCCCAGGACGAGGGCGGTGGCCGCGCCGGTCCAGGCGACCAGCGGCCCGGCCCAGGCCGTGGCGTCCAGCAGCGAGACGAGTCGCAGCAGCAGGTAAGCGCCCGCGGCGACCATGGTCGCCGAGTGCAGCAGCGCCGAGACCGGGCTCGGACCCTGCATGGCGCGCGACAGCCAGAACGAGAACGGCAGTGCCGCAGACTTGCCGAGGGCGGCCACCACCACGCCCGCGGTGATCACGTGCAGCCAGGGCGCGTCCGCGTCCGGGAGAGCGTCCAGGCGCAGCGAGCCGATGCCGCCGGCCATCGCGGCGCCGGCTGCCAGGTACAGGCCGAGGTCGGCGGCGCGGGTGGTGAGGAACGCGACGTCGGCGGCCTCCGCCCGCTCCGGCTGCCGCCACCAGTAGCCGATCAGTGCCCAGCTGGTGGCCCCCATCACTTCCCAGGCCATCAGCAGCAGCGGCAGGGTGGTCGCCGTGACGGTGACGAGCATGGCGCCGGCGAAGAGCAGCATGAGCCCGAAGAAGCGGCCCCGGTTCTCGTGGGCGGCGAACTCGCCCACGGCGAAGGCCAGCACGGCGGTGGTGACCGCGGCGACGGTGACCACCATCACCGCGGACAGGCCGTCCACCGCCAGTCCCGCCTCCATCCCGGCGAACAGCGGCGCGCTCGCTTTCGGCCGGGTCAGCGCGGCGGCGACCGCCGCACCGAGCGTGGCGACAGCGGCCGCCACACCGGCGGCGGGGACCAGGCCGCCTCGGCGGGGTCCCGTGAGGGCGAGGACCGCTCCCCCGCCCAGGGGGAGAGCGATGAGCAGCCAGAGCACCGCGCTCATCCCTTCAGGTCCTCGGCCATGTCGGTCATGTCGACCTGGCGGGCGCGGTAGATGGCGGTGGTGACGGCGAAGCCCATGGCCATCTCCACGGCCATCGCCACCACGGCCGCCACGATCACGACCTGGCCGCTGCCGGCGGCGGGGGCGAGGAAGTACCAGAAGTCGGCGGCGGCGACGATGACGCCGCCGATCATCAGCTCGATCCCCATCATGATCATGACGATGGACTGCTGGGAGAGGGCACCGAACAGGCCGGTGCAGAAGAGCCCGGCCGCGAGGACCAGCAGGAGTTCGAACGTCATCGGCCCACTCCCCCGCCGGCCGAGTCGTTCGCAGGCCGCTGATCGAGGTCGTCTCCGAAACGGTCGTACCGGCCGCGGCGGGTGGCGAGGACGGTGGCACCCACCATGGTGGCCAGGAGTACGAATCCGAGCGTGACCATGGTCAGCATCTGGTCGCCCATCAACGACATCCCGACCTGGAACGTGGTGTCCTCGAGCCGCGCTCCCGTGCGGTCGGGCCACGGCACCAGGAAGATCCCCACGACCAGGGCGGCGAACACGAGGCCGCTGATGACCAGTGAGCCGCGCTTGTTGTGCAGCATCGACATCGGCATCAGACCGGCCGGATTCATCATGTACGCGATCATGAAAACCGCCATGATCACCATCTCCATGACCATCATCAGCACGATCACCACGCCGAGATACGGCAGCCGCAGCACGGTCACCACCCCGCCCACGCACACCAGGGAGCCCAGGAGGGCGAACGTGACCCGAGCCATGGAGTTCAAGGTGAAGACCAGGACGCCGCCGACCAGGGCGAGCACGCCCAGTACCCACAGCAGCACCGTGCTCGTCGTGCCCATGACGCGTTCCTTTCCTAACGGGTGAGACTGACCAGGGCCGGCACCAGGGCCTGGAGGACGGACAGCGGCAGGAGCACCACCCAGGCCAGTTCGACGTACCGGTCGGCGCGGAGCATGGGCAGCCGCCGCAGCGTCCACACCAGCACCGCCAGTACCAGCAGGGTCTTGACCAACGACCAGGCCCAGGCGGGCAGCCCCGGCCCGGCGCCGCCGCCCAGGAACAGCGGCACCGCCATCGCGGCCCCGGCCGCCAGCCACAGCCACCGCCCTGCCTGCAGCAGCAGCCGGTCCACCCCGCTCGTCTCCCCCAGTACGCCGTCGGCGACGTCCCGCCCGAGCGGATACGCGAACGGTCCCAGGAAGCTGAAGGCCAGAACTCCTGCCAGGTAGAGGACGAAGGCGAACGGCATCCACACCGCGTACCACAAGCCGTGCTGGGCGCCGACGATGTCGGTCACCCGCAGGGACTCGGCGCCCGTGGCGGCCGAGATCAGCGCGAACATCAGCGGCAGCTCGTAAGCCAGGCCCAAGGCGAGGAAGCGGTAGCCGCCGACCAGGGAGAAGGCGGCGTTCGGACCCCAGCCGGCCAGCCACAGCCCGGCCCAGGTCAGCACCTCCATGGCGTTGAACCACACCACCCCGACCGACAGATCGGCGACGACGCGGTTGCCGAACGGGATGACCAGCGTGGCCAGTACCGCGGCCACCGGGACGGTGATCACACCCGCCCGCCACAGCAACCGATCCGGTGCGGGCAACCGCCGCGGCTGCGCCAGCAGCGCCCGCGGCACGGCGAGAAGCGGCCGCACCGCAGTATGGGCGGTGATCCGACGGCCCGCGTTCCGGGCGTCCAGTGCCGCGTCGGCCGCCACTGCCAGCACCGCGAAGACGAGCAGCATCGCCGGGGCGGCCGGCAGCGCCCACCACGTCCCCGCCTCAGCCACGGGCCACCTCCAGCCGACACGCGGTCAGTTCGTCCGGGTCCGGGTCGAGGCTGGCGACGACGAGACGGGCCGCGCCCAGTTCGGCCCCCACCAACAGGCGGGGAAGCAGCTTCACCAGGGCGGCCGACGGCGGGCGTTCGGCGTCCCACCGACCGCGCGGGCTCTCCTGCGCCACCGGATTGAGCGGGGCGGTCGCGTCCAGCTGCCGTACGGCGTCCATGACCTCGGTGAGCCATTGGCGGTAGCGGGCCGGTACATCCCCGCCGGCCGCCCGTACGGCGGGACCGGTGACACTTGCGGCTCGTGCGTCGGCCGCGCTCAGCAGACCGACGCCTCGCGTCAGCCAGTACAGGGTGCGTGACCGCCCGACCCGCCGGGTGAAGCGCTCCGCCCGGGGCAGGATCGCCGAGGCGGGCGCCTCCTCCAGCAGGTCGTCGCGCAGCCGCCGGGCCGTCACCGCCTCGGCGGGCCAGCCGGCCACCGACAGCAGTCGGCCCAGGCTGTCCAGGTGCGCCGCGGCCCGCCGCCGGGCCGCCTCCCCCACGCACACCGGCTCGCCCGTGGTGGCTCGCAGCCACGGCCGGCTCCAGAAGGGGTCGGCTGGTCCGCCGGCGGGCGGATCGTCGAGGTCGGCACGTTGGACGACGTCGCCCTGAAGCACCACGCGAAGGGTCAGGCCGGCGGGCCAGTCGGCCAGAAAGGGCCCCAACGGCACGTGCAGGCGGTCCAGCGTCAGACCGTCGCGGTCCTCCCCCGGTTCGGCCATGGCCAGTCCGCCCGGCATCTCCATGCCACCATGCCCATGACCGTGACCGGTGTGTCCGTGACCGTCGTGACCATGACGGGCGTGGTCGTCATCGCCGTCCCCGTGACCGGTGCCGCCATGACCGGCGTGCTCACCGCCGTGGCCACTGGCCTCCGGGCCATCGTCGTGATGCCGCGCGTGTGCGCCGCCTTCGAAGCCGCGATCGTCTTTCGCGTGATCGGCTCGCACCGATTCCGCGTCGTGCTTTCCGGGCTCTCCGTGCCCGTGCTCTCCCGCGGTGCGGTCGGCCCCGCCCCGGTCGCCCTCTGGTGTGGCCAACCGAGCGCGGCCGGCTTCGAGGACCGATGCCACCTCGTCGGCCGTCACGGCTCGCACGCGCACGCGCGGCCGCGGCATGTCCTGCCACAACCGTTCCAGCGCCGGACCCAGCCGCGAGCAGTCAGGACCCGCCACCAGCATCAAGTCGGCTCCGGCCGGGGTCGACGCCGACGGCCAGTCCCGGGACCGCAGTTCCTTCTCGGCGGCCAGCCGCACCGGCGTACCGCCCGGCGTGGTCACCAGCAGGACGCGTGGCCGGGCGGCCGCTGCGCGGGTCAGGGCGGCGGTCAGGCCCACCGCAGTGCTCCTTCCCGCCATGCGTAGATCACACCCGTGAGCAGGACGGCGAGGAAGACGAACATCTCGATCACCGCACTGGGTCCCATCGCGGAGATCACCAGTGTCCACGGGTACATGAAGACCATCTCCATGTCGAAGGCGAGGAAGAGCATCGTCACCGTGTACCAGCGCATGTGGAAACGGCTGACCGCGTGTTCCGTCGGCTCCAGTCCCGATCCGAACGGCTGCGCGGGCAGCGGACCGGACGAGAGCCGAAGCGCCCAGGCCGCTCCGTATGCTCCGGCCACCGCCAGCAGGGCCAGCCCCAGCAAGGACAGCGCGGCGGTGAAGCCACTCACCGGATGCCACCACCCAGGAGGTCCCTCCCACGCCCCGCGACTTGTACGTCGAGGCGCCCGTCGGCGGGCGCTGTCCCGCCCGCACTCCGCGTCGAACCCATCTGTCGCTCCGTTCCCGCTGTGCCGGAAGCGTTGGGTACCCCCCGGAGGCATACGCAGTCCCGGAGGGCACGAGTCGTACGGCGGCGTGGGCCCCGAAGCCGCAGTCGGCACGCTCCACCGCCCGGCGTCGAGTGCTACGGCCACGGTGCCGGACGTCCACACACCGCGCGAGGCGGCCGGGTCCATCGGTGCCCCGAGGGGGTGTCCGTGCGTCAGGCGGGGGCGAGTGGCGCCTCTGCCCGCGCGATCAGGCGCTCGCTGCGGGCCAGGGCGGCGACGGATGCCGCGCAGGCCAGTCCGGTCGCGGCCAGGGAGCACCAGGTCAGCCAGAGGGCGTCCTCGTGTTCGGCGAAGTCCCACAGGGCTCCGGTGGTGAGGTTGCCGAGGGTGATGCCGAGGCCCGAGACGGTGTTGTACAGCCCGTAATGGGTCGCCACGAGCCGGTTGCCGGAGAGCGTGACGACGGTGTCCATTTCGAAGGGGTAGACGACGGCACCGCCGACAGCCAGGAGGACCACGGCCAGGACCAGGGCGGTCAGTACGGCGGCCGGGGCCTCAGGTGGTGCCAGGGCGAGCGGCACGAAGGCCGCCCCCATGGCGGTCAGTCCGCGGACGAGGGCCTGAGCGGGCGTCCAGCGTCGCTTCGCCCAGCCGGTAAGCCGCAATTGCCCCACCACGGCGACGGCAGCCGAGACGACGAAGAGTCCGCTGGTCACCCAGGTCCCCTTGTCCCCGAGGACGTCGGCTGCGGCCAGGGGCAGTGCCAGGTAGACCTGAAATGTGAGGACGTACGAGCCGGTCATCGCGAGGGCGAAGAGCAGGAAGGGCCGGTTGGCCACGACCGTGCGCCACTGCGCCAGTACATTGCCCGGCGTCGCGCCGGGTGCCTCGCCACGGCGGGCGGGCAGGGCACGCCATTGCAGGACGGTCAGCAGGGTGAAGATCGCGGCAGCGACTGTGCAGACGAGCCGGAAGTCGGCAGCCAGCAGGGCCAGGCCCACCAGCGGGCCGAGGACCATTCCGGCCTGGTAGTAGACGTTGAAGGTGGCGAAGGCGTCCACGCGTCGTTCGCCGGCTTCGGCGGCCAGGTAGGCGCGTACGGCAGGGTTGAACAAGGCGCCCGCGAAGCCGGTGGCCGCTGACGCGGCAATCAGGGCCGGGAGGTTGTCGACCCAGCCGAGCAGGCCGAAGCCGACGGTGCGGAGCAGGCAGCCAGCCATGATGGGGGCCTTGTAGCCGTAGCGGTCGGCGATGGTGCCTCCGATGAGGAACATGCCCTGCTGGGAGAAGTTGCGTACGCCCAGGACGAGTCCGACGGCCCATGCCGCCAGCCCGAGCCCGCCGGCCAGGTGGGCTGCCAGATAGGGCATGAGCATGTAGAAGGCGAGGTTGATGGCGAACTGGTTGGCCATCAACAGTCGGACCGGGGCTGGGAACGAGTGGGTCTGCTGCCACAGGTGCTTCATCGTGCGACTCCTACGGTCTCGTCTCCCGCTCCCTGGGCGTCGGCGGTGGCCAGGGGGTCGATGACGTGGGTGCATCGCGTCCAGCGGGTCACCACCCGCTCGTCCGGCCGGGCGATCTCCTCCGGATCGTCGGCGGGCGGGGCGTCGAGCAGGCCGTGCTCTTGGCAGTAGGCGTCGTCGAAGACCGTGCCGATGTAGCGCTGCGGGCCATCAGGGAAGATGGCGACGATCCGGTTCGCGGCGGGCAGGGTGCGAGCCGCCCATCGGGCGACGAGGGCGACCGCGCCGACACTCCATCCCCCGGTTGTGTAGTGATCACGGGCCAGCCTGCGTGCCGACCACACCGCTTCCGGTGCGGCGACCCAGTGGACCTCGTCGAACAGGTGGTAGGCGACGTTGCGTGGGTGGATGCTGCTGCCCAGGCCCCGCATCAGACGGGGTGCGGCGGGCTGGCCGAAGATGGTCGAGCCGCAGGTGTCCACACCGATGACCCGCAGGTGGGGGAAGAGCCCACGCAGGACGGAGGCGATCCCGGCGGAGTGGCCGCCCGTGCCGACGGACACGACGAGGGTGTCGATCCGGCCGAGCTGGTCGACGAGTTCGTGGGCGAGCGGAGCGTAGGCGGTCACGTTATCCGGGTTGTTGTACTGGTCGGGGCACCATGCGCCGGGATGGGCGGTGAGCAGCTCTTGCACCCGGTGCAGGCGGGCGCGCTGCCAGCCTCCACAGGCGTGCGGGGTGTCGACGCGGTCCACGGTGGCCCCGTACGCCGTGAGGAGTCCTGTCATCAGGGGTTCCATGCCGGGGTCGGTGACGACGGTGACCGGGTGGCCGTAGGTCGCGCCGGCGAGGGCAAGGCCGAGGCCGAGCGTGCCGGAGGAGGACTCGACGATGCGTGCGCCGGGCAGGAGCTGTCCCCGCTCGCGGGCTGCACGGACCATGTGCAGGGCGGTGCGGTCCTTGATGCCGCCCGGGTTGTGGCCCTCGATCTTGGCCCAGAAGCCGCGCCCCGGGAGAGTGAAGGGGGCTCCGATCCGGAGGACAGGTGTGTTGCCGACCAGTCCGGCGGGAGTGTGCGTCAGTCGCTCGGTTTCGGGGAGAGGCTTCGCGGGCGCGGCCAGGACAGACGTGCAGGTCAGGTGATTCATGGCGTGGTTCTCCGGCAGCCGGTGTCTGAACAGCGACGGGCCGCGTGTAGAGGGGGCGGAGGTGATCGGTTGCTGAGCCGCGGCCGGATACGGGGCCGCGGTGCTTGGTCGATCAGGTCCGCCACACGCCGAGACGGGACCGCGTATGTCCGGTGGACGAGCAACCCGGGTCGAGAGCCGATGCCTGCGCGCCGGGCCGTGTGGGCGACGGCTGGGTGCCCTGCTCGACGCGGAGAACATGGAGGGCCGGGCCGTCAGCAAGGGGGATGTCGCGGGAGGGCTGCACCGTGGGCTCGTCCAGATCACAGCAGTGCGACTGGTGGTCATGCGGCGGCGCGCTCTGCAGCGACGCCATCCCGTCGTCGGCCGGTCCCGGCGTATGTCCACAGAAGGCTCCCGCGCTGTGCGCGGCGTCTGCCCGTGCCGTCCCGGCCGTCACCGGTCCGTGAGCGCAGGCCAGCAGGTGCACCAGCACGGCGAGCAGCACGACCAGCGGCGCCGCGGTGCGCGCCGGGGGCCGAGTGCTCGGTAGTACTGACCAGGCAGACATCAGGACGGACTGTAATGAATCGCATGCGCAAGGTCATTGTGGGCGGATCTACCGTTCGACGGTTCTGCTGGCGTGCGCCAGGGCCGGACACGGCTGGGACGTCCGCGAATGCGACGTGCAGCGGCCTTGACTGCCCGTAAATGCCGGTTCCGCTGACCACCGGATCGGGTGAACGTCAGCACCAACTGGTCGAGAGACGGGCACGGAGGCGTACGAGTGAGGACGGCCGCCGGTCGCGCCGTCACATCTGCGCTTTCGCGAAGGGCCCGTACGATGGGTGCGTGACCAGGAGTACTCGATCAAGCAGCCGCCCTGCCGGGCGGCTGTTCGTGCTGCTGGTGATGGCGGTACTGGCCGGAGTGCTGGGCATGCACGGCCTCGCCCCCGGTGCGACAGTGGCGGTGCAGGCGGCTACCGGCCACGAGATGGTGATGGTCCCTGCGGACGGCGTGCCTCACGCGGGCGGGGGATGCACGCACACGGATGGCGGTTCGAGTCATCTCGATCATGCCGATGGGACGTGTGCGGCGGCCGGCATCGGTTCGGCGTACACGCCGCCCGCGCTGACCGGCACCCTGCTGAACGCGCCTGCGACCCCCGCGCCCGCTGCCGCGTTCCCAGGGGCATCGCATGGTGGCCGAGCACCGCCCGACCTGTCGGAACTGCAGCTCCTGCGCATATAGAGCGGCCCGCTCGGCTCCCGTGCGCCCGGCCCTGCCGGTGACGGGTGCCGTGCTTCCGCACGCTCTACATCCGTTCCCACCGCGTGCCGCGAAACGGCGCGCGTCAAGGAGTTGCACCACCATGATCCGCAAGCGTTCCCTCATGCGCCGTACTGCCGCCGTAGCCGCCGCAGGCGCGGCAGCACTGGTCCTGGCCGCCTGTGGCGGCAACGGTGACGATGACGGCTCGGCTGGACACGGCGGCCACGCCGCCACCGCTTCCTCGTCCGCCCCGGCGTCGGCGTCGCAGGGGCAGCACAACGCTGCCGATGTGGCCTTCGCGAAGGGGATGATCCCCCACCACCGCCAGGCCGTCGAGATGGCCGACCTGGCGCCCGACCGTGCGCAGTCGGCCGAGGTGAAAAAGCTCGCCGCCGACATCAAGAAGGCCCAGGACCCGGAGATCAAGACGCTCTCCGGGTGGCTGACGTCGTGGGGCGAGGACGTGCCCGCCGAGGGTGCCATGGACCACTCCATGCACGACATGGGCGGCATGATGACGGCCGAGGAGATGACCGAGCTCGAGAACGCCTCGGGCAAGGCGTTCGACACCGCCTTCATGGAAATGATGATCAAGCACCACGAAGGCGCGGTCGACATGGCGAAGACCGAGCAGGCCGACGGCGCCTACGGACCGGCCAAGAAGATGGCCGGAGAGATCATCGACTCGCAGAGCGCGGAGATCGAGCAGATGAACCAACTGCTCGGCAAGGGCTGATCACAGCACGCCGGGGCGGGTGGACACCGAAGGCGTCCACCCGCCCCGGTCTCCCTCCCCTCGTCTCCCTTCTCGCTGCCTGGACCTCACACCATGACTCGCATACCGCTGCCCCGTCCGCGTGCCCTGTTCCTGCTCGCGGCCGCCGGCCTGCTCCTCGCCTCGTGTTCCGCCACCGACACCACCACCGAATCCGGCAAGGAAGGGGCGCTTCCCGATCCGGGCACCGGACACCTGCACGGCCTGGGCGTCGACCCGGCCGACGGCACGGTCTATGCCGCCGGCCACCACGGCGTTTTTCGCCTGGAGGACGGGAGCGCGATCCGGGTCGCCGACCGCTACCAGGACACCATGGGTTTCACCGTGACCGGCCCGTCCACGTTCTTGGCCAGCGGTCATCCCGGCCCTGCGGATACCGGCACTCGACCAGCTCACCTGGGCCTGATCCGGAGCACGGACGCTGGCCGCACCTGGCAGGCTCTCTCCGCCGAAGGTGAGGCCGACTTCCACGCCTTGGAGGAGGCCGGTGATTCGCTGTACGGGTTCGACAGCCAGAGCAAAAGGGTGTGGGCCAGTACCGACGGGGGCCGCTCCTGGGACAAGGGCGCGAAGGTATCGGCGCTCGACCTCGCTTCCCATCCGAGCAGCGCGGCCACCGTGTGGGCGGCCACCGGCACGGGGCTGTCCCGCAGTGACGACGGTGCACGGACCTTCCACCCCGTCCCCTCGACGCCCGACCTGGTCGCGGTGGAGGAACCGGATCCGGGCAAGCTGCTGGCGCTCACGGCCGACGGCCGGGTCGTCGCCAGCCTCGATGGGCGGACATGGGCGGAGCAGGGCCGCTTGCCCGCGGGCGGAGAGGGCAGGGTGCTGACCGCGGTGACCACGCAGCACCTTCTGGCAGCAGACAGCGCGGACGCCGTCTACGAGTCGGTCGATAGCGGGCGAACCTGGATGTCCCTGCATCGCCCGGCAACGGATGCCGATCGCACCTAGCGGAGTCACCATTCGGGGAGCCATCGGTGCGATTCCGGCCCACCCCGCCCAGGTTCGGCCGGGCAGGTCCGGCGTATGTCGTTGACGATGGTGGTCGCCGTGCTGGACCGGCCCGTGCCAGGGCAGCGTTTAGGGGCGGCCGCTTCGGGCGTGATGGCGGGCACATGCGTCCGCGCAGGACGGACGGCCGAGACTCTGGTGGGAGAGATGGGACGCGAGGGCCTGAAGCAGCGCGACGACCGTCATCTTGACGACGGGGTGTCCAGCTGCCCGGCGCATCGTGACGGTCCACGACGGTGTGGCCATGGGTGAAGTCCCTCCTGGGATTGCTTGCCGGTCATGGGTGTGGTGACAGGCGCCGGCGGTCCGCCAGTTCCGGGAACAGGGATCTGACGGACCGCCGGCCGCGACATCGCTCCTTGGCGGCTTCACAGTCCACGGCTCACACCTCTGCCTTCTCACCCAGCGCGCTGGGCTGCTCCGCACTGGCGGCGGCCACGTCCTTCTCGGTGCGCATCACGAGGAGCGTGATGAGACCGCCGACGGCGGCGATGGCGGCGGCCGCGGTGAACGCCGCGCTGAAGCCGTCGGTCAGGGCAGGCAGGTCACCGAGTCGGCCTGCGCCCTGGGATGTGGCCAGGGCGGTGAGAGCGGCCAGGCCGAGGGCCGAACCGATCTGGTAGGTGGTGTTGACGATGCCGGAGGCCAGGCCCGCCTGCTCGGCCGGGGCGCCGGACATGGCCGCCATCATCGCCGGGATGTACGCCAGCGACATGCCGAGGGCGGCCACCAGCGAGGCGGGCAGGACGTCGACGACGAAGGAGCCGCTCGGCTCGACGGCCGACAGCCACAGCAGGCCGGCCGCGAGGACGAGCAGGCCGCCGCCGATCAGCGGCTTGGCACCGAGGCGGGCCAGCAGCCGCGCGGTGATGGCGGTCATGAAGACCATGAGGAGCACGGTCATCGGCAGCAGCGCCGCGCCGGAGGCGAAAGCACCGTAGCCGAGGACCTGCTGCAGGTAGAGGTTGAGGAAGTACCACATGGGAATCCACGCGGCGCCCAGCAGTGCCATGGCCAGGTTGGCCGAGCCGAGCCTCGGCACGCGCCAGATACCCAGCGGCATCAGAGGTCGGCGCATCGTCTTCTGCAGTACGAAGAAGAGCGCCAGCAGAGCGGCGGCGCCGACGAGTTCGAGCACGGTCTGGGTGGCTCCCCAGCCGATCTCCGGTGCGCGGACCACGGCGAAGACTGCGAGGGCGAGGCCGGCCGTGACGGCGGCGGCACCGAGCACGTCGATCGCTCCGCGGCGGGGGGCCACGGCAGGGAGCAGCTTGGTCGCGGCGAGCGTGGCGGCGCCGATGGGGATGTAGATGATGAACACCCAGGGCCAGCTGAGCCATTCGGTGAAGACCCCGCCGAGGAAGACGCCCGCGGTGCCACCGGCCGGGGCCGCCGCACCGTAGAGGGCCATGGCCTTGCCGAGCTCCTTCGGGTCGTGGGCGAACAGCGTCATCAGCAGGGTCATCGCGGCGGGGGCGATCAGCGCGCCGCCGACGCCCTGGACGGCTCGGCCGGCGACTTCCACCCACGCGGTCTGAGCGGCTGCGGCGACGATCGATCCGCCGATGAGCACGGTCCAGCCGACGGTGAACACCCGGCGTGCGCCGAGCAGGTCGGACAGGCGGCCGCCGAGGAGCAGGAGACCGCCGAAGGCGATGACGTAGGCGTTGAACACCCATTGCAGGTCGCCCTGAGAGAAGCCGAGGTCCTTCTGCATCTCGGGGAGTGCGACCCCGATGATCGAGGTGTCCATGATCACCATGAACTGGGCGGTGGCGAGCACGGCGAGCGCCCACCAGCGCTTGGGACTGACAGTTGGCATTGCCTTCCCCTCTTCAGATACGGAGCTTCATACCCCCTGGGGGTACCTGGCAGGGAACATAACATACCCCCTAGGGGTATGTAAGAAGTCTGCGTAACCCTGTGGAGGCAGTCGTGGCGACAGCCCCCGCCCCGCTGCTCATTGAGGAGGGCTCAGCCTGCAGGCGCGGTACCCGAGGGCGGCCGCAGCCCGCCCAGCCCTGCGTAGCCGGAAGGAGGTAACCGGATGAGCGGGGCCGTCCCGAGAGCCCTGCCGCTTCGCGGCCCATGCCGACGACCCTCGGCCCGCGCGGGTTAGGTCGCTCGGATACCTCCAGGAGCTGCTCCTGGCGAGCCCTGTCCACGGCAGATCACGAAGCGCCGGACCCACGAGGCTGCCGTGTACAGGGTCAGCCGGGTGGTGAAGAAGTCGAGGACCCGATCACGGGAGCCAGTACCGGCAGAATGGGGCCAAGCCGCGTGGACGCCGTACACCGTGATGGTGCCGCCCAGTCCCATGTCGCACAGCGCAGCTCGAGATGATCCAGCCGGGCGCCGACATCGTCGGTGTGCTGGGTCCAGGTGTGACGGGCGGAGTCGGTACACGTCGAGCAGCCGTGATCGCGGACGTCCGGCAGGATGACGGAGGAGCCGTCTGCGAGTAGGCGGGCGAGCGGCAGCAGGCTGCAGCGGTCCGGGTCGCCGCAGTGCAGCAGGACCAGCCCCCTTTCCTTGCCCCCGTGTCGTGGTGTGCAGTCGGCAGTCGTCACTGCACGCGTTCGGACACACCGGCCAAGCCCGCGCACCGAGCCTTTCTGATCACTTCAGAGCGACTCCGGCGCGCGGGCAGTGTTCGGTCAGTTTCCTTGCGCGGTGCTCGTGCCTGCCGGCTCAGACGTGTCCTGTTCTGTGGCCGGGCGGGCGCTGAGGGTGGTGAGGGCGAGGAGGCCGGCGGCGAGGAGGACGCCCGCGGCGACGGTCAGGGCCGTGCCGTATCCGGCGACCAGTGCCTCGCCGGTGCCCAGCGCGGCCTTCTCCGGCCGCGCGGTGACGGTGGCGGCGACCCCGGCGAGCACGGCCAGGCCGAGGGCGACACCGATCTGCTGGGCGGAGTTGAGCAGGGCCGAGGCGATCCCGGCCTTGTCCGCGTCGACGCGGTAGACCGCGGCCTGGGTCAGGGCGAGCACGCCGAGACCGAAACCGAGCGCGAGGACGAACATCGCCGGCGCCAGGTGCAGCCAGTAGTCCGTGTCGACGGTGATCGTGGAGAACCAGAACGCGGCCAGCGCGCTCAGCAGCGCCCCGAGCGCGGCGACGGAGCGGGGGGCGGTCTTCAGCAGGAGCTTCGGGGCGGCTCCGGCTCCGAGCACGAGCCCGGCGGCGAACGGCAGCCACGCCGCCCCGGTGCGAAGGGGGCTGAACTGCTGCACCTGCTGGAGGTAGAGGGTGACGACGTAGAACGTGCCCATCGGGCCGATGGCCAGCAGCAGCATGGTCAGGTAGGCGCCGGAGCGGTTGCGGTCCCTGAACAGGCTCAGCGGCACCAGAGGGCTGCCGCTGCGGGCCTGGGTGAGGACGAACGCGACGAGCAGCACGGCGGCCGCCGCCAGGAGGACCAGCGCGACCGGGTCGGTGAAGCCGTCCTCGCCGAACCTCGTGATCGCGTAGACGAGCGCGACCATTCCGCCGGTGCCCAGCACCGCACCCACCGCGCCGACCCGGCCGGAGTGACGCCCGGCAGCGAGCAGAGTGCGGCTGCCGAGAAGAACAAGCAGGCCGAACGGGATGTTGATGAAGAACACCCACCGCCAGTCGAGGAGGTCGGTCAGCACACCGCCGAGGAGCAGTCCGACCACGATCCCGAGCGCGGACATCGCCCCGTAGAGGGACAGCGCCAGGTCACGCAGCTTGCGGTCGGGGAACGTGGTCGCGATCAGCGCCAGCGCGTTCGGGGCGGTCAGCGCCGCTCCGACGCCCTGCACGGCACGGGCGACGATCAGCATGGTGACGTTCTGCCCCAGCCCGCCCGCCAGGGACGCGATCACGAAGACCGCGATCCCGAGCTGCAGGGTGCGGCGGCGCCCCCACAGATCGCCGATCCGGCCACCGAGCAGGAGCAGCGCTCCGAACGCGAGGATGTAGGCGTTGACCACCCAGGGCAGGTGCTCCGCCGTCACGCCGAACTCACGCTGGATGCTCGGCAGCGCGATGTTCACGATCGAATCGTCGAGCACCAGCATCAGCTGGGCGGTCGCGATGACCAGCAGCGGAATCATCCCGGCCCGCTGCCTCGTCGTCGTTGTCACGTCGTCTCCTTCATTCGGTGCCCGCAAGTCTTCGGCTCCGGGTCAGCTTCACGAGGCCGAAACCACCGTCGACCTCGACCTCAGATACCCCCCTCGGGTATAAGAACATACCGGAGGGGGGTATTCCAATCCGAGGGTGATGCAACGACGACCAGGCCCGACAAAGACGGCATGCGCCCTGAGCTCCCCACGCAAAGGGTGTCTGTTGCTCAGTCCTGACGAAACCCGAGCTGTGGGGACTCCGGTCGTCGAGTGGGCGCCGCATGCCGGCTGGGGTACCGGCAGGCCGTTCACCCGCCCGGAACAGCTGCGCACGCGGTCTCTCTCGTGAGTCATAACGGCAGCCCTCCCAGAGAGAGCACCGTGACGGACAACGAGGGGCGGCCCCAGTGGCCCGCCCCTCGTCCGCGCTGTGGAGGGGAAGCGGTTGTCAGTCCGCGGCCCTGAATCCGCGCAGTCGCAGGCTGTTGCCGACGACGAAGACGGAGGAGAAGGCCATGGCCGCCCCCGCGATCATCGGGTTGAGGAGTCCGGCGGCGGCGAGCGGCAGCGCGGCGATGTTGTAGGCGAAGGCCCAGAAGAGGTTGGACCTGATCGTGCCGAGGGTCTTGCGGGCCAGCCGGATGGCGTCGGCGGCGGCGCGCAGGTCGCCCCGGACGAGGGTGAGGTCGCCGGCCTCGATGGCGGCGTCGGTGCCGGTGCCCATGGCCAGGCCGAGGTCGGCCTGGGCGAGGGCGGCGGCGTCGTTGACCCCGTCGCCGACCATCGCGACCGAACGGCCCTCGTCCTGGAGGCGCTTGACGACGTCGACCTTGTCCTCGGGCATGACCTCGGCGATGACGTGCTCCGGGTCGATGCCGACCTCGCGGGCGACGGAGGCGGCCACGGCCTGGTTGTCGCCGGTCAGCAGGACCGGGGTGAGGCCCAGGGCGCGCAGCCGGGTGATGGCCTCGGCGCTGGTGTCCTTGACGGCGTCGGCGACCTCGAGGACCGCCCTGGCCTCGCCGTCCCAGGCGACGGCGATCGCGGTGCGGCCGGCCGTCTCCGCGTCGGCCTTGGCGCGGGCCAGGCCGACGGGCAGCTCCATGGCCCACTCGGCGAGCAGCTGCTCGCGGCCGACGAGGACGGCGTGGCCGTCGACGACGCCCTGGACGCCGAGGCCGGGGACGTTGGCGAAGTCCTCCGGAGCGGGCAGGGTGCCGACGCGGTCGGCTGCGCCCGTGGCCACGGCCTGTGCGATCGGGTGCTCGGAGGAGTGCTCCAGCGCGCCCGCCAGGCGCAGTACCTCGGTCTCCTCGGTGCCGGCGGCGGTGTGCACGGCGAGCAGGGTCATGCGGCCGGTGGTGACGGTGCCGGTCTTGTCCAGGACGATGGTGTCGACCCTGCGAGTGGACTCCAGGACCTCGAAGCCCTTGATGAGGATGCCGAGCTGGGCGCCGCGCCCGGTGCCGACCATCAGCGCGGTCGGCGTGGCCAGACCCAGGGCGCAGGGGCAGGCGATGATCAGGACCGCGACGGCGGCGGTGAAGGCGGCCGTGATGCCGGCGCCGTTGCCCAGCCAGAAGCCGAGGGTGCCCAGCGCGAGGGCGATGACGACCGGGACGAAGATGCCGGAGATGCGGTCGGCGAGCCGCTGGGCGGCGGCCTTGCCGTTCTGCGCGTCCTCGACCAGCCTCGCCATCCGCGCCAGCTGCGTGTCGGCGCCGACCCGGGTGGCCTCGACCACCAGCCGGCCCCCGGCGTTCAGGGTGGCCCCGGTGACCGCGTCGCCCACGCCGACCTCGACCGGCACCGACTCGCCGGTGAGCATCGAGGCGTCCACCGCCGAGGCGCCCTCCACGACCGTGCCGTCGGTGGCGACCTTCTCGCCGGGACGCACCAGGAAGCGGTCGCCGACCTTCAGCTCACCGACCGGGATCAGCTCCTCACGGCCCTCCCGGAGCACGGTGACGTCCTTCGCCCCCAGCTCCAGCAGGGCCTTCAGCGCGGCACCGGCCTTGCGCTTGGAGCGGGCCTCGAAGTAGCGGCCGGCCAGGATGAACGCCGTCACCCCGGCGGCGGCCTCCAGGTAGATGTTCCCCGAACCGTCACCGCGGGCGATGGTCAGCTCGAAGGGGTGCGTCATGCCCGGCGTGCCCGCACTGCCGAGGAACAGCGCCCACAGCGACCACAGGAACGCCGCCGACGTACCGACCGAGATCAGCGTGTCCATGGTCGCCGCGCCGTGCCGGGCGTTGGTGAACGCGGCCCGGTGGAACGGCCAGGCGGCGTAGGTGACCACGGGCGCCGCCAGGGTCAGCGACAGCCACTGCCAGTACTCGAACTGCAACGCCGGCACCATCGCCATCGCGATGACCGGAACGGCCAGCAGCACCGCGGTCACCAGCCGCTGCCGCAGCGGCCGCAGCCCGTCCGTCTCCTCGGCCCCCGCCGCCCCCGGCGCCTCATCGGCCCGTACCGGCTCGGGCTCGCGGGCGGTGTACCCGGTGGCCTCGACCGTGGCGATCAGCTCCGGGACGGACACCCCGTCCGTGAAGCTGACCCTGGCCTTCTCCGTCGCGTAGTTGACGGTCGCGGTGACCCCCTCCATCCGGTTCAGCTTCTTCTCGATCCGGGCGGCGCACGACGCGCAGGTCATCCCGCCGATGGCGAGTTCCACCTCGGCTGTGTCGGGGACCGTGGTAGCCATCACTACTCCTTGGGCTGATCAAGGCAAAGGGAAAGTCAGGGAGGGAAGAGGCCGGGCCCGCGAGTGGGCCCGGCCGAGGTGTGGGTCCTTCAGGCCGCGCGGCCGGTGAGCTCGTAGCCGGCGTCGTCGATGACCTTGGCCAGCAGCGCGTCGTCGGGTTCGTCCGCCGTGGTGACGGTGACCTGGCCGGATTCGAGGTCGACGTCGACCGCCTGTACACCGTCCAGCGCGCCGATCTCCTTGGTGAGCGTGGCCTTGCAGTGCCCGCAGGTCATCCCGGACACGTTGTAGACGGTGGTGGTGCCCGCAGTAGCCGTCGCCGTGGTGGTGCCGGTGGAGCAGCTTCCGTCAGGAGTGCAGCAGGACATGGTTCCTCCTAGATGAGTTGTGTACCCCCAGGGGGTACTGTCGCACACCCCACTAGATATACCCCCTCGGGGTACCCTTGGCAAACGTCGACGGGCTACTTGCCAATACCCCCCTGGGGTATATAGTCGGCGCCAGGTCCAGCAGAAACGGCACCACCGAGGAGAGGGCACGTCATGAACACCGGCGTAAAGATCACTGTGTTCGCTACCGCGCTAGCGGCCACCTTCGGCACTGCTTACGGTGTCGGCGGGGTAATCGGCCCCGTCGGCGGAGGCTCGGAACCGGCGGCTCACGCGGAGCACGACCGCTTGGCACCGTCCAGCCACAGCGGACACACGGAGGCAGCTCCCGCGGGCCTGCAGGTCTCCGAGGCGGGATACACCCTGGACCTCAAGACCTCTCGCGTGACCGCAGGCGCGAAGAACGAACTTCGCTTTGCCATCCGCGACCAGGACGGACGGCAGGTGACCTCCTACCGGCGCGAGCACGGAAAGGAACTCCACCTCATCCTCGCCTCACGCGACCTGGTCACTTACCGCCACCTGCACCCCACGCGGGCAGCCGACGGCACCTGGAGCACCCCTGTCGACCTGCCCGCCGCCGGCACCTACCGCGTCTTCGCCGACTTCACACCCGCCGCCGAGGGCGCCACCAACCTCACCCTGGGCGCGGACCTCGCGGCCTCCGGCACCTACCAGGCACCGCCTCTGCCCGAACCTGCCGCCACCACCACGATCGACGGCTACACGGTCACTCTGAAAGGCGACCTGCGCCCCGGCAAGGCGAGCGAGTTGACCCTCGGCGTCAGCCGTGACGGCCGGCCGGTCACCGACCTGGAGCCCTACCTGGGCGCCTACGGTCACCTGGTCGCCCTGCGCTCAGGAGACCTCGCCTACCTCCACGTCCACCCGAACGGCGAGCCCGGCGACGGCGCCACCAAGGCTGGCCCCGAGGTCTCTTTCACCGCCAGCGCACCCAGTGCCGGAACGTACCGCCTGTTCCTCGACTTCCAGCACAACGGCACCGTGCGGACCGCGGCATTCACCGCCCACACCGGACAATCCGCACCCGACGATGCCCTGGAGCCGACGAAAGGCGAAGAGCACGCCGAGAGCAACCACCAGCACTGACCCATCGAAAGAAGTAGGGAGAGGCCCGTGGCCAGTTACAGCAACCGAAAAGAAGACGTACTCAAGCGACTGCGGCGAATCGAAGGACAAGTCCGAGGACTGCAGAGGCTGGTGGAAGAGGACACCTACTGCATCGACGTCCTCACCCAGGTCTCCGCCACCACACGCGCCCTGCAGTCCTTCGCCCTGCAGATGCTCGACGAACACATGGACACCTGCGTACGCACCGCCGTAGCGGACGGCAGCGGCAACGGCGACATCAAGCTGAAGGAAGCCAGCGACGCCATCGCCCGCCTCGTGCGCTCCTGACGAATCGGGAGGAGGGCAGGTTCACTACCCGCTCCAGGTCCGGCGTTAAGAGTGCCCCAGGTTGCGGTGAAGGCGGCGGCCATGGCGATGATGACCAGGAGCACGAAGAGGTGACTGTACCCACTGAGTGGCACGGTGAGCACTGCTCCGGCGAAGGGAGCCACAGCAACCACCATGGCTGCCTGGGCCGCGAGCAGCGTGAACGAGCACTCCGTGCAGAGCGCCCCCGTCCCCAAGCACCGATCAGCGCCTGCTGGAAGCCGCTGCCAGTAGACCGGCGCCCAGGGACATCCCCGTGAGGACCCAGAAGAGGGCGGGATACCCGCCGAGGGCTGCCGCGAGGGCGGCGCCGGCGAAGGGGGCGAGGGCGCCGGCGATCGTGACCGGTGCGGC
>NZ_JBIAHR010000012.1:0-233209 GCF_042870695.1 Streptomyces sp. NPDC006384 | reverse complement strand
CCCTGCTCCCCAAGCGCTGAGACGAGTCAGATCTGACTGTTGCCCCCTGGCCCACGTCCCCCCTTCGAGTTCAACACGCAGAACTTGACAGGGAAGACGTGGGCCAGGGCGACGCCATGGTGCTCGCGGCCGGCCCCGGCACGGGGGTGGTCGTGGACGCCGGACCCGACCCGCTGCTCGTCGACCGCTGCCTGCGCTCGCTCGGCGTCACCCGGGTGCCGCTCGTCGTGCTGACCCACTTCCACGCCGACCACGTGGCGGGACTGCCCGGCGTCCTGAAGGGGCGTCAGGTCGGCGCGATCGAGACCACCGGCCTGCAGGAACCCGCGGGGCAGGCCGAGTTCGTCCACAGGCAGGCGGCCGTACGGCGGATCCCCGTACGGCAGGCCGCCGCCGGGGAACGGCGCCGCACCGGAGCACTGTCCTGGGAGGTGGTGTGGCCACCGCCACCACGCCCGACGGCCTCCCCGGGAACGCCGGCGGGCGCACCGCCCCGCCCGTCACCGGCGGCGGAGGGACCCAACGACGCCAGCGTCACCCTCCTGGTGCGGACGGCGGGGATGCGCCTGCTGCTCCTCGGGGACCTGGAACCGCCCGCCCAGCGGGAACTGGCGAGGTCGCCGGCGGCCGCGGAGCTGGAAGGCGTCGACGTACTGAAGGTGGCCCATCACGGCTCCGCTCACCAGGACGTCGGTCTCATACGCCACGTGGCACCCCGGCTGGCGCTGGTCAGCTGCGGTGCGGACAACCCGTACGGCCACCCCGACCCGGGCACCCTGGCGGTGTTGCGTGCGCAGGGGGCCATGATCCTGCGCACGGACCGGGACGGCGCCCTGGCGGTGACCGGTACGGGCGGAGCGCTGCGCGTGGCGGAGAGGGGCTGAGGCGGAGAGGGGCTGAGGCGGGGTGGGGAGGGGTGAGGTCCGACGGTCGGAATGGGGCGAGATATGTGGTCCGGGTGTGAGAAACCGCACTGTTGGGTGCATTTCGTCGCTTGTGAGGGTCAGTCGCCAGTATTTCCGGCGTATATGCCGGATTCCCGCGATGTGGACCCGTGTTGCCTCGAAAGCCTCATCGGTGATCGAATGCGCTCTCGAAACACGTGTATTCACTAGGCGCAGAGGGTGTCGCAGATGATCGGCCGCTGGCTGGAGAGCCGAATGAAGCGGATGCAACGGACGAGTCCTCTGGCGTCGGTGCGTACCCCGCCGAACGCCGGGGTGCTGAGCTGCCGGGTGCTCGACCCGGTCAGCGAGCCGGTGCCGCACGCGGAGTTCACGGTCAGTGACGCCATGGGGCGCAAGGTGGTCAGCGGCGGCGCGGACCCCTTCGGGTCGTTCGTGGCGACGGTGCCGGCGGGGGAGTACCGGCTCGCCGTGTCCGCCGAGGGCTACACGCCCTACCGCGCCTCCGTCACGGTCGTCGCGGACTCCCTCGCCTCGCTCGGTGACGTGTCGCTGCAGGTGGCCCAGCCGCCCGAGCTGCCGGCGGCGGGCGACTGGGAGATCGAGCCGACGCACTCCTCGATCGCGTTCACCGCGCGGCACATCGGCCTGGCCCGGATCCACGGCCGGTTCAACTCCTTCGCGGGTGCCGTGCGGATCGCCGACGAGATGGAGCACTCGGCGATGCACGTGGTGATCGACGCGGCGTCCATCGACACCAACGTGAAGATGCGCGACGACCATCTGCGGTCGGCGGACTTCCTGGACGTCCAGCGCTACCCGACCCTGGAGTTCTACAGCGACCGGTTCGTGCACCGCGGCGGCAACCGGTGGGCCGTCACCGGCGCCCTGTCGCTGCACGGGGTGACGCGCACGGTCACGCTGGACGCGGAGTACCTCGGCCTCGGCAACGGCATGCAGGGCGAGGTGCGGGCGGCGTGCCGCGCCACCACCGAACTCCATCGCGACGACTTCACGGTGAGCTGGCAGACGATGCTGGCGCGCGGCATCGCCGTGGTCGGCCCCAGCATCCGCATCGACCTCGACGTGCAGATCGTGCAGAAGAGCTGACCGCGGGGCCGGTCGCGGGGATCGGCCGGGGAAGGGCCGGCCCGGCGGTTCGCCGGCCGCGCGGTGGCCGACAATGGGCGGCGTGAGTGATGTGAGACATGTGCTGGTGCTGCCCGACCGCGACGCCGCGGAAGAAGTGGCCCAGGAGCTCGGGGAGCGGTTCGGACTCGCCGAGGAACCGCAGCTCGTCCGGGAGGCCCTGGCCGGCGAGGACGACGCCGAGGACGCCCAGTGGCTCGTCGTCCTGCGGGACGAGGAGGAACGGCTGGACGCCGGCGCGCTGGACGAGTTCGTGCGCGAGTGGGACGGCTGGCGCGAGGAGCCGTAGGCCGTGGCGTGCCGGCCGGGGGCCCGGGCTCCCGGGAGCTCCGGGGTTCCGAGGCACCGCGGGGCCCGCTGTCAGTGGCCCGTGGGATGCTTGTCACGATGGCCAGGAAGACTGCGAACGACGACCCTCTCGCCCCGGTGACCCTTGCCGTGGGCCAGGAGGACCTCCTGCTCGACCGTGCCGTGCGGGACGTGGTGGCCGCCGCGAAGGCCGCCGACGCCGACACGGACGTACGGGACCTGACCCCCGACCAGTTGCAGCCCGGCACGCTCGCCGAGCTCACCAGCCCCTCGCTCTTCGCCGAGCGCAAGGTCGTGGTCGTACGCAACGCGCAGGACCTGTCGGCCGACACGGTCAAGGACGTCAAGGGGTATCTCGGGGCGCCCGCCGAGGAGATCACCCTCGTCCTGCTGCACGCGGGCGGCGCCAAGGGCAAGGGCCTGCTGGACGCCGCGCGGAAGGCGGGGGCACGCGAGGTGGCGTGCCCCAAGATGACCAAGCCGGCGGACCGGCTCGCGTTCGTGCGGGGCGAGTTCCGCACGGCCGGGCGGTCGGCCACCCCGGAGGCGTGCCAGGCGCTGGTCGACGCGATCGGCAGCGACCTGCGGGAGCTGGCGTCGGCGGTCTCCCAGCTGGTGGCGGACATCGAGGGGACGATCGACGAGGCCGTCGTCGCGCGGTACTACACCGGACGCGCCGAGGCGTCCGGCTTCACGGTCGCCGACCGGGCGGTCGAGGGACGGGCGGCGGAGGCCCTGGAGGCGCTGCGTTGGTCGCTGGCGACCGGAGTGGCCCCGGTGCTGATCACCAGCGCGCTCGCCCAGGGCGTGCGGGGCATCGGGAAGGTGCTGACCGCCCGCGGCGGACGCTCCGCCGACCTCGCCCGCGAGCTCGGGATGCCGCCGTGGAAGATCGACCGCGTCCGGCAGCAGATGCGCGGCTGGACCCAGGACGGCGTCTCCGTGGCCCTGCGCGCGGTGGCCGAGGCGGACGCCGGCGTCAAGGGCGGCGGGGACGACCCCGAGTACGCCCTGGAGAAGGCAGTGGTGACCATCGCCCGCGCGGCACGCCCGCAGGGACGGGCGTAGCCCGGGACACGTCCGCCGCGCAGGAGCAGCCGCGGACCGGGACCCGGCCGCGCAGGGACGGCCGCCGGACAGGCGCAGGTCGTGCCGAAGGCCCCGGCGGCGTCCTGGGGAGGACGGCCGCCGGGGCCTTCGGATCGAGCTCGAGGACCCATGCCCGCGTGGCGAACGCAGGCCGCGCATGGATCCGGGGTGCCGGTCGGGGGCGGATGAGAGAGGGCCCGCCCTGGGTCCTTCCGGCGATCAGACCAGATAAGAGGTTCAGCCCTTGAGGGCGCCGACCTTCTGCGCCAGCGCCGACTTCTTGTTGGCGGCCTGGTTCTTGTGGATGACGCCCTTGGAGACGGCCTTGTCGAGCTGACGCGCGGCAGCGCGCTGGTACTCGGTGGCCTTCTCGACGTCACCCGCGGCAGCGGCCTCACGAGCCTTGCGGATCGCGGTCTTCAGAGAGGACTTGACGGCCTTGTTGCGCAGCCGGGCCTTCTCGTTGGTCTTGTTCCGCTTGATCTGGGACTTGATGTTCGCCACGAATGAGCCTTTGCAGGTTCAGGCACGGGACCGCACGGGACCCGGGCCGATGATTTCTTGAGGTGTGCCTCGCGCTGAGAGGGCATGAGACACAGCCACCCACACTACCAGCGGCCCGTTGAACGGCCCAAACCCGCCCCCGCCGCCTCCCGCACCCCTCCCCGGTCCCCGCCCGTGGGACCATGGAGGCTACGTATCGATCCGACCCGAGACCGCAGACACTGCGGACGCCTCAAGAATCAGGACCCTGCGTGCCCGCGATCCCCAGCCATGTGCCCGAGCCGAGCCGAACCGACCCGGCTCTGATCCGCAATTTCTGCATCATCGCGCACATTGACCACGGCAAGTCCACGCTCGCCGACCGGATGCTCCAGCTGACCGGTGTGGTCGAGCAGCGGCAGATGCGCGCCCAGTACCTCGACCGCATGGACATCGAGCGCGAGCGCGGCATCACGATCAAGTCCCAGGCGGTGCGATTGCCGTGGGCCCCCACCCACGACAAGAGCAGCACGCACATCCTCAACATGATCGACACCCCGGGACACGTCGACTTCACCTACGAGGTGTCGCGGTCGCTGGCCGCGTGCGAGGGCACGATCCTCCTCGTCGACGCGGCCCAGGGCATCGAGGCGCAGACCCTCGCCAACCTCTACCTGGCGATGGAGAACGACCTCACGATCATCCCCGTGCTGAACAAGATCGACCTGCCGGCCGCGCAGCCCGAGAAGTTCGCCGAGGAGCTCGCCAACCTGGTCGGCTGCGACCCCTCCGACGTCCTCAAGGTCTCCGCCAAGACCGGCCTCGGCGTCGACGCGCTGCTGGACAAGGTCGTCGCCGAGATCCCGCCCCCGGTCGGCGTCGCGGACGCCCCCGCCCGCGCGATGATCTTCGACTCCGTCTACGACTCGTACCGCGGTGTCGTGACGTACGTCCGTGTCATCGACGGCCAGCTCAACAAGCGCGAGCGCATCCGGATGATGTCGACGGGCGCCACCCACGAGCTGCTGGAGATCGGCACCAACTCGCCCGAGATGCTGGCCGCCGACGGCCTCGGCGTCGGCGAGGTGGGCTACCTGATCACCGGCGTGAAGGACGTCCGCCAGTCGAAGGTCGGCGACACCGTCACCAGCCAGCACAAGGGCGCCGAGGAGGCGCTCGGCGGTTACAAGGACCCGCGGCCGATGGTCTTCTCCGGCCTGTATCCGCTGGACGGCTCCGACTACCCCCTGCTGCGCGAGGCCCTCGACAAGCTCCAGCTCAACGACGCCGCCCTCGTCTACGAGCCGGAGACCTCCGCCGCCCTCGGCTTCGGCTTCCGCGTCGGCTTCCTCGGCCTGCTGCACCTCGACGTGATCCGCGAGCGGCTGGAGCGCGAGTTCAACCTCGACCTGATCGCCACCGCGCCCAACGTGGTCTACCGCGTGGTCATGGAGGACGGCACCGAGCACACCGTCACCAACCCGAGCGAGTTCCCCGAGGGCAAGATCAACGAGGTGTACGAGCCGGTCGTGCGCGCCACGATCCTCGCGCCGACCGAGTTCATCGGGGCGATCATGGAGCTGTGCCAGACCCGGCGCGGCACCCTGCTCGGCATGGACTACCTCTCCGAGGACCGGGTGGAGATCCGCTACACCCTCCCGCTCGCGGAGATCGTCTTCGACTTCTTCGACCAGCTGAAGTCCAAGACCCGCGGTTACGCCTCCCTCGACTACGAGCCCACCGGCGAGCAGACCTCCAGCCTGGTCAAGGTGGACATCCTGCTGCACGGCGACAAGGTGGACGCCTTCTCGGCGATCACCCACAAGGACCAGGCGTACGCGTACGGCGTGCGGCTCGTCGCCAAGCTCAAGGAGCTCATCCCGCGGCAGGCGTTCGAGGTGCCGGTCCAGGCCGCCATCGGCTCCCGGGTGATCGCCCGCGAGACCATCCGCGCCATCCGCAAGGACGTCCTCGCCAAGTGCTACGGCGGTGACATCTCCCGTAAGCGGAAGCTGCTGGAGAAGCAGAAGGAGGGCAAGAAGCGGATGAAGATGGTGGGTTCCGTGGAGGTCCCGCAGGAGGCCTTCATCGCGGTCCTGTCCAGCGACGACGGCGCGGGGGCGGCCAAGGGCAAGAAGTAGCCGCCGGCCCGCCCGCCCGGTGGTGGGTGAGCGAGGGGGCCCGTCGTGCGGGAGCGCGGCGGGCCCCCTCACCCGTCTGCGGTCGGCCCCCTCACCCGTCGCCGGCCCCTTCGCGCACGTCACCGGTGGCCGTGCGGAGGAAGAGACCGGGTGCGGAGGCTTACGCGCGGGCCGGTCGCCCTTTACCCTGATGCCTGCCCCATGGTTACCCGCGAGTTAAACAACGGCCGGAGCGGCCGTCCGAGCACGGCCCGGGCAGAACCCGGGCGGAGCTTTGGCACCGCCTGGGCACCGCCGGGGCACAGACAGTCCGAACAACCCGTCCGAGAGTGAACCCAGCCGCACCTGAGCCAACCGCACCGAACCCAGCCGCACCGTCGCGGGCCCGGAGGATGTCGTGAGCGATACACAGACACTGATCGAGAACCGTCCGCCCTCCGTGGCGGGACTCTTCCTGGAGCGTGTGGCGGCCACGCCGGACGCCGAGGCGTACCGCTATCCGGTGCCGCCCGCCTCCGGTGAGGGCCCGGACGACTGGAAGTCGCTCACCTGGGCACAGGCCGCCGAGCGGGTCCACGCGATCGCGGCCGGCCTGGTCGAGCTCGGCATCGAGCCGGAGCAGCGGGTGGCGCTGGCCTCCTCCACACGGCTGGAGTGGATCCTCGCCGACCTCGGCATCATGTGCGCCGGCGCCGCGACGACCACGGTCTATCCGCAGACCAACGCCGAGGAGTCGGCGTACATCCTGGCGGACTCCGAGAGCCGGGTGCTGATCGCGGAGGACGCCGCGCAGCTCGCGAAGGCCAGGGAGAAGCGGGACGGACTGCCCGACCTCACCCATGTGGTCGTGATCGACGCGGCCGGCGCCGACACCGCCGAGGAGTGGGTGCTCACCCTCGACGAGCTGGAACGCCGGGGGGCGGCCCGCCTGGAGAAGGAACCGGGCCTGATCGAGCAGCGGGTCGGCGCGCTCACCAAGGACCAGCTCGCCACCCTCATCTACACCTCCGGCACCACCGGCCGCCCCAAGGGCGTGCGCCTGCCGCACGACAACTGGTCGTACATGGCCAAGGCGATCGCGGCGACCGGCCTGGTCACCCAGGACGACGTGCAGTACCTGTGGCTGCCGCTCGCGCACGTCTTCGGCAAGGTGCTCACCTCCGGCCAGATCGAGGTCGGGCACGTCACCGCCGTCGACGGCCGCGTCGACAAGATCATCGAGAACCTGCCGGTCGTGCGGCCGACCTACATGGCGGCCGTCCCGCGCATCTTCGAGAAGGTCTACAACGGCGTCGCCGCCAAGGCGCGGGCCGGCGGCGGGGCCAAGTACAAGATCTTCCAGTGGGCCGCCGGAGTGGCCCGCGAGTACGCCAAGGTCACCCAGGACAACTTCCGGCGCACCGGCACCGCGAGCGCCCCCTTCGGCCTGTCCGCCAAGCACGGAGTCGCCGACAAGCTCGTCTACGCCAAGATCCGCGAGGCCTTCGGCGGCCGGCTGCGGGCCTGCGTGTCGGGCTCGGCGGCCCTCGCCCCCGAGATCGGCTACTTCTTCGCCGGCGCCGGCATCCACATCCTCGAGGGCTACGGCCTCACCGAGTCCTCCGCCGCCTCCTTCGTCAATCCCGGCGAGGCCTACCGCACCGGCACCGTCGGCAAGCCGCTGCCCGGCACCGAGGTGCGCATCGCGGACGACGGCGAGATCCTGCTGCGCGGCCCCGGCATCATGGAGGGCTACCACAAGCTGCCCGAGAAGACCGCCGAGGTCCTGGAGCCCGACGGCTGGTTCCACACCGGGGACATCGGCGAACTGTCGCCCGACGGGTACCTGCGCATCACCGACCGCAAGAAGGACCTGATCAAGACCTCCGGCGGCAAGTACATCGCGCCCGCCGAGGTGGAGGGCCGGTTCAAGGCGATCTGCCCCTACGTCTCCAACATCCTGGTGCACGGCGCCGACCGGAACTTCTGCACCGCCCTCATCGCCCTCGACGAGGCCGCGATCACGGCGTGGGCGAAGGAGAACGGCCTGGAGGGCAGGACGTACGCGGAGATCGTCGCGGCGCCGGCGACGGTCGAGATGGTCGACGGCTACGTCGAGCGGCTCAACGAGGGCCTGCAGCGCTGGCAGACCGTCAAGAAGTTCCGCCTGCTGCCCCGCGACCTCGACGTCGAGCACGGCGAGATCACGCCCAGCCTCAAGCTGAAGCGGCCGGTGGTGGAGCGGGAGTACAAGCACCTGATCGAAGAGATGTACGAGGGGGCGCGCGAGGCGTAGACGCCCGGGCCGCGGCGTGGTGTGGACGGTTGTGCTCGAACATGCCCGGGACCTGTCCGTCCTGTGACGGTGTTCGAGCATTCCCCTAGCACAGTCCTCACCCGTGGCGGCCTACTTCGGTAACTCGGCGCTTATGGGCGGGGCCGTTCTGCCACTCTGTCGGGCAAGGCCGCGAGTCCTTCGCACGAACTGCCCGGGGAGCCGTCCATGGGTGTCATTCCGACGCAACGGGAGACCGTCTCCTGTGCCGGCGGCGCGCCCGCGCCCGCTGCCGAGCTGTCCGCCCGGGAGTGCGCGCGGGCGCACGTGACCCTGCTCGGCAGCTCCCTCGCGCCGGGCGCCGCCCGTGCGATGGTGCGCGCCGCACTCGCCGACTGGGCCGCGCTCGGCCTGCCCGGGGCACGGCTGCTGACCGGCCACCTCGTCGCCGACGCGCTGGTGGTCGTCAGCGAGCTGGTCACCAACGCCGTCGTGCACGCGGGGACCGACGTGGAGGTGGCCTGCCGGCTGGAGGAGACGGGCATCCTCGTCGTCGAGATCACCGACCGCCACCCCTCCCGCGCACCGCGGGGCGGCGGCGGGGACGAGGAACCGCACGAGACTCCCGAGTACGGCCGCGGCCTGCGACTGGTCGCCGCGCTCTCGGAGGCGTGGGGCATCACCTACCGGCCGGGCACCAAGACGGTGTGGGCGCGACTGCCCGCCGCGGGCGGGGAGATCACCGCGCAGATCGAGGCGTACGCCGGGGAACACGGCGGCGGGCACACCGGACCGCCGGTCGCGGAACCGCCGGCACCGACCGGCCCCGCCGTCCGGGCGCATCCGCAGGACGCGGAGGACGCGGAGGACCCGGACGGCTCGGGCGCTCCGGACGGCCGGGCCGGTACGGCCGACGCCGCCCGGCGTGGTGTCCGTGACCGTGAGTGGCTGGACCGTGGTGCCCTGTCCTTCCTCGCCGAGGCCTCCGACCTGCTCGCCGGACAGCTCGACGAGGACCTGGTCGCCTCCCTCACCGGACAGCTGATCGTGCCGCGCCTCGCCGACTGGTGCGCCGTGTGGCTGGAGGACGAGTCCCTGGGCCGCGGTGCCTGGGGCGACGACCCCGCGACGGCCGTCGGAGCCCGGCTGGCCCGCGTCTGGCACGCCGGCGAGAGCCGTGCCGAGGAACTCCGCCTCGCCCTGGAGAAGGACCCGCCCCGCGTCCGCGACCCGTGGCGTTCCGGCCCCGTCGCCCACCCCTGGCCGGGCGCCGCGCTCGGCCAGGGGGCCGAACAGGGCGCCGCGCTCGCCTACCGCCTCGTCGCCGGCGGCCGGCCCCTGGGCACCCTGGTCATCGGGCGGGCCGGCACCCCGTGCTTCCCCGAAGAGGTCAGCGGCCTGGTCGAGGACCTCAGCCGCCGCGTGGCGCTCGCCATCGGCGCCGCCCGCCAGTACGCCCGCCAGGCCACCATCAGCGCCGTCCTCCAGCGCGGCCTGCTGCCGGGCGCCGTCGCCGAGATCCCCGGGGTGCGCAGCGCCCTCGTCTACGAACCGTGCGACAAGGGCGGCCCCAGCGGCGACTTCTACGACCTCTTCCCGGCCGGCGACGGCCGCTGGTGCTTCACCGTCGGCGACGTCCAGGGCAAGGGTCCGGAGGCCGCCGTCGTCATCGGGCTCGCCCGGCCCTGGCTGCGGCTGCTGGCCCGCGAGGGATACGGCGTCCCCGGCGTCCTGGACCGCCTCAACCAGCTGCTCCTCGACGACGCCACCGAGGCCGCCGACGCCGCCGCCCGCGCCCTGGTCGCCGTCGGCGGCCGACCGGTTGCCCCGGGCGACGGCCCCCAGACCCGTTTCCTCTCCCTGCTCTACGGCGAACTCGTCCCGGTCGGCGACGGCGTCGTCCGCTGCACCCTCGCCTCCGCCGGCCACCCGCTGCCGCTGCTGCTCCCGCCCGACGGCGCCGTCCGCGCGGTCGCCGAGCCGCAGACCCTCCTCGGGGTCGTCGAGGACCCGGCGTACACGAGCGAGACGTTCGAGCTGCGCTCCGGCGACACGCTGCTGTGCGTCACGGACGGGGTCACCGAGCGGCGCTCCGGCTCCCGCCAGTTCGACGACGGCGACGGGCTCGCCGCCGCGCTCGCCGGATGCAGGGGACTGGACGCCGGACTGGTCGCCGAGCGCATCCGGCGCCTGGTCCACGAGTTCGGCCCCCGGCCCCCGGAGGACGACCTCGCCCTGCTGGTGCTGCAGGCGGAATGACGGAGCGAGCGCGGCAGTACGGGACAATGGAACGCATGCCCTCCGCACTCCCCGACGGCGAACCCGTCCCCGCCGACGGTGCCCTGCCCGCGTCCGCGCTCGCCGGTGCCGCCGACCGCCCCCTCGGCTTCTACCTGCACGTCCCGTACTGCGCGACCCGCTGCGGCTACTGCGACTTCAACACCTACACCGCCACCGAGCTGCGCGGCACCGGCGGCGTCCTCGCCTCTCGCGACAACTACGCCGAGACGCTCGTCGACGAGGTCCGCCTCGCCCGCAAGGTCCTCGGCGACGACCCCCGCGAGGTCCGCACCGTCTTCGTCGGCGGCGGCACGCCCACCCTGCTGGCCGCCGGCGACCTCGTACGGATGCTGCACGCGATCCGCGACGAGTTCGGCCTCGCCGCGGACGCCGAGATCACCACGGAGGCCAACCCGGAGTCCGTCGACCCGGCATACCTCGCCACCCTCCGCGAGGGCGGCTTCAACCGGATCTCCTTCGGCATGCAGAGTGCCAGGCAGCACGTCCTGAGGATCCTCGACCGCACCCACACCCCCGGCCGCCCCGAGGCCTGCGTCGCCGAGGCCCGCGCGGCCGGCTTCGACCACGTCAACCTCGACCTGATCTACGGCACCCCCGGCGAGTCCGACGACGACTGGCGGGCCTCCCTGGACGCCGCCCTCGGCGCCGGACCCGACCACGTCTCCGCGTACGCGCTGATCGTCGAGGAGGGCACGCAGCTCGCCCGGCGCATCCGGCGCGGCGAGATCCCCATGACCGACGACGACGTGCACGCCGACCGGTACCTGATCGCCGAGGAGACCCTCTCCGCGGCCGGCTTCGACTGGTACGAGGTGTCCAACTGGGCCACCTCCGACGCCGGCCGCTGCCTGCACAACGAGCTGTACTGGCGGGGCGCCGACTGGTGGGGCGCCGGGCCCGGGGCCCACTCCCACGTGGGCGGCGTGCGCTGGTGGAACGTGAAGCACCCCGGCGCGTACGCGGGGGCGCTGGCGGCGGGGAGGTCGCCGGGGGCCGGACGCGAGATCCTCACGGAGGAGGACCGGCGGGTGGAGCGCGTCCTGCTGGAGCTGCGGCTGCGGGAGGGCGTACCGCTGTCCCTGCTGCGGGAGGCGGGGCTTGCCGCCTCTCGGCGGGCCCTGTCGGACGGGCTGCTCCAGGAGGGGCCGTACGAGGAGGGGCGGGCCGTGCTCACGCTGCGCGGGCGTCTGCTGGCGGACGCGGTGGTGCGGGACCTGGTGGACTGACGGGGCTGTTTCCCGCCCCCGCCGCCCCTTCCCGTCCCGACCCCGGGGGCTCCGCCCCCCGGACCCCCGCTCCCCGGACTTTCCGGGACTCCGCCGGAGAGGGCCCGGGAGGGGCGGGTCTCACCTCACTCGTCTCACCTCACTCGGTGACGAAGTCGATCAACTGCTCGACCCGCCCCAGCAGCTCCGGCTGCAGGTCCTTGTACGAGTGGACCCGGGCCAGGATCGCCTGCCACACCGCCCCGGTGTTGTCCGCCGGCCACCCCAGCGCCCGGCACACGCCCGTCTTCCAGTCCTGCCCGCGCGGCACCCGGGGCCAGCCCGCGATGCCGAGCGACGACGGCTTCACCGCCTCCCAGATGTCGATGTACGGGTGGCCCACGACCAGCGCGTGCTCGCTCGTCACCGCCTGCGCGATCCGCCACTCCTTCGACCCCGGCACCAGGTGGTCCACCAGCACCCCGAGCCGCGCGTCCGGGCCCGGCGCGAAGTCGTCGACGATGGACGGCAGGTCGTCCACGCCCTCCAGGTACTCCACGACCACGCCCTCGATGCGCAGGTCGTCGCCCCAGACCTTCTCGACCAGCTCGGCGTCGTGCCGGCCCTCGACGTAGATGCGGCCGGCGCGGGCCACGCGCGCGCGGGCGCCGGGGACGGCGACCGAACCGGACGCCGTACGGGCGGGCCGGGCCGGGCCGGAGGCGGGCCTCACCAGGGTCACGGTCCTGCCCTCCAGCAGGAAGCCGCGCGGCTCCAGCGGGAAGACCCGGTGCTTGCCGAAACGGTCCTCCAGCGTCACCGTGCCCGCCTCGCAGCGGATCACGGCGCCGCAGAAGCCGGTGACGGCCTCCTCGACCACCAGACCGGGGTCGGCCGGCACCTCGGGCACCGGCTGCGGTTTCTTCCACGGAGGGGTCAGGTCGGCGGAGTACACACGACGGCGCGGGCCCGCAGGACCCTCGGGGGAAGGGCGGTGGTGGGAGACGGGTGGGCGCATTCTGCCGACGATAGGAGAAACGCGCGGCCCGTGATCAGGACGACACGCCGAAACGGGCGGCCAGCGCGTCCCGCTGGGCCCGGACGAACGCCGCGTCCACCACCGCCCCGTGCCCCGGCACGTACAGCGCGTCCTCGCCGCCCAGTTCCAGCAGCCGGTCCAGCGCCGCCGGCCAGCGCGACGGCACGGCGTCGGGCCCCGCCTGCGGATCGCCGGACTCCTCCACGAGGTCCCCGCAGAAGACGACCGCGACCTCGCCCGGCACCAGCACCGCGAGGTCGTGCCCCGTGTGCCCGGGGCCCACGTCGGCCAGCAGGACCCGCCGCCCGCCGCCCAGGTCGAGCGTCCGCGCGCCGCGCACCTCGTGGCGGACCGCGACGAGCGCGTCCACGGCCTCCTCCGCGAGCCGGGCGTCCAGCCCCTCGGCCACCGCGTCCGCCCGCAGCCCCTCCCGGCCCCCCGCCCCCGCCAGCAGCGCGGCCGTGCCCGTCGCGCCGTACACCTCGGCGCCCGCGAACGCCGCCGCCCCGAGGACGTGGTCGAAATGCGGGTGGGTCAGCGCGAGATGCGTCACACGGCGCCCGGCGAGCCGCTGCGCCCGCGCCCGCAGCCGCGCGCCCTCCGCGAGACTCGAACCGGCGTCCACCAGCAGGGCCGCGTCCGCGCCGACGACCAGCCCCGCCGTGCAGTCCCACACCGGCAGCCGGCACCGGCCCACCCCGGCCGCCAGCCGCTCCCACCCCAGGTCCTTCCACGTCACCGTCACGACGGTGACGCTAACGCCGCGGCGGCCCCGGCACGGCGACGGGGCACCGGCCTTGCCGCAGCCGTACCCGACGGCCGTACACTGGGCCGGGGAAGTCTGGCACTCGCACACGCAGAGTGCCAGGGGGAACACCGGGCGGACGACTTCTGGAGGTGTGCGCGATGCTCAGTGAACGCAGGCTGAAGGTGCTGCGTGCCATCGTCCAGGACTACGTCGGCACCGAGGAGCCCGTCGGCTCCAAGGCCCTCACCGAGCGGCACAACCTCGGCGTCTCCCCGGCCACCGTGCGCAACGACATGGCGGCCCTGGAGGACGAAGGGTTCATCGCCCAGCCGCACACCAGCGCCGGGCGCATCCCGACCGACAAGGGCTACCGGCTCTTCGTCGACAGGCTGGCCGGCGTCAAGCCGATGACCGCGCCCGAGCGGCGCGCCATCCAGAACTTCCTGGAGGGCGCCGTCGACCTCGACGACGTCGTGGCCCGCACGGTGCGGCTGCTCGCGCAGCTCACCCGGCAGGTCGCCGTCGTGCAGTACCCGTCGCTGACCCGTTCGACCGTGCGGCACGTGGAGCTGCTCTCCCTGGCGCCCGCGCGCCTGATGCTCGTGCTGATCACGGACACCGGACGGGTCGAGCAGCGGATGATCGACTGCCCGGCGCCCTTCGGCGAGGCCTCCCTCGCCGATCTGCGGGCCCGGCTCAACAGCAGGGTCGCGGGACGCCGGTTCGCGGACGTGCCGGGTCTGGTCGAGGACCTCCCGGAGGCCTTCGAGGCCGAGGACCGGGGTACGGTCTCCACCGTGCTCTCCACTCTCCTGGAGACGCTGGTCGAGGAGAACGAGGAGCGGCTGATGATCGGCGGCACCGCCAATCTCACCCGCTTCGGGCACGACTTCCCCCTCACGATCCGGCCGGTGCTCGAGGCGCTGGAGGAGCAGGTCGTGCTCCTCAAGCTGCTCGGCGAGGCGAAGGATCCGGGCGTGACCGTACGGATCGGTCACGAGAACGCCCACGAAGGACTCAACTCCACGTCCGTCGTGTCGGTCGGCTACGGTTCGGGCGGCGAGGCTGTCGCCAAGCTCGGCGTGGTCGGACCGACCCGCATGGACTACCCGGGAACGATGGGAGCGGTACGCGCAGTGGCACGGTACGTCGGACAGATCCTGGCGGAGTCGTAGGTGGCCACGGACTACTACGCCGTACTCGGCGTGCGCCGCGACGCCTCTCAGGACGAGATCAAGAAGGCGTTCCGGAGGCTCGCGCGCGAGCTGCACCCGGACGTCAACCCCGATCCGAAGACCCAGGAGCGGTTCAAGGAGATCAACGCCGCCTACGAGGTGCTGTCGGACCCGCAGAAGAAGCAGGTCTACGACCTCGGCGGCGACCCGCTGTCCCAGTCGGGCGGCGCGGGCGGGGCCGGCGGCTTCGGCGCGGGCGGCTTCGGGAACTTCTCGGACATCATGGACGCCTTCTTCGGCACGGCGTCGCAGCGCGGACCGCGCTCGCGCACCCGCCGCGGCCAGGACGCCATGATCCGCATCGAGGTGGAGCTGGACGAGGCGGCCTTCGGCACGACCAAGGACATCCAGGTCGACACGGCCGTCGTCTGCAACACCTGCAACGGCGAGGGCGCGGCCCCGGGCACCTCGGCCCAGACGTGTGACATGTGCCGCGGCCGCGGTGAGGTCTCGCAGGTCACCCGGTCCTTCCTGGGCCAGGTCATGACCTCCCGGCCCTGCCCCCAGTGCCAGGGCTTCGGCACCGTCGTCCCGACCCCGTGCCCCGAGTGCGCGGGCGACGGCCGGATCCGTTCCCGGCGCACCCTGACCGTGAAGATCCCCGCCGGTGTCGACAACGGCACGCGGATCCAGCTCGCGGGCGAGGGCGAGGTCGGCCCCGGCGGCGGCCCCGCCGGCGACCTGTACGTCGAGATCCACGAGCTGCCGCACCCGCAGTTCCAGCGCCGCGGCGACGACCTGCACTGCACGGTCACCCTGCCGATGACGGCGGCGGCCCTCGGCACCAAGGTGCCGCTGGAGACCCTCGACGGCGTGGAGGAGGTCGACATCCGCCCGGGCACCCAGTCCGGCCAGTCGATCCCGCTGCACGGCCGGGGCGTCACCCACCTGCGCGGCGGCGGCCGGGGCGACCTCATCGTCCACGTCGAGGTCACCACCCCGACCAAGCTCGACCCCGAGCAGGAGCGCGTCCTGCGCGAGCTGGCCAAGCTGCGCGGCGAGGAGCGGCCCCAGGGCCAGTTCCAGCCGGGGCAGCAGGGGCTGTTCTCGCGGCTGAAGGACGCCTTCAACGGCCGCTGAGGGAGGGCGCCGGAAGGCGCGGAGGAAGCCCCGGGAAGCCCCTGACGCCGATGGCCGTCGGGGGCTTCCCGCTGCGGCCGTCGGGGGCTTCCCGCCGTGGGCCTCGGGACTTCCCGGCACGGGCCCCTCGGGGCTTCCCGCCGCGGACGTCAGGGGCTTCCCGGCGCCGGTCTCCCAGGCCCCGCGAGGCGGGTGCCGCCCGGCGTGCGCCGGTGGAAGCCCGGATTCGGAGTCGCCCCCGGGACGTGACACCATGCGCTCATGTCCTCCGCACTGACCGATCTCTTCCCCTACCCGATCGTGCAGGCGCCCATGGCGGGCGGCGTCTCCGTGCCGCGGCTCGCGGCCGCGGTCTGCGAGGCGGGAGGGCTGGGTTTCCTGGCCGCCGGGTACAAGACCGCGGACGGGATGTACGAGGAGATCAAGCAGTTGCGGGGGCTGACCGCCCGCCCGTTCGGCGTCAACCTCTTCATGCCGCAGCCGAAGACGCCCGGTGCGGGCACCGGCTTCACCGGAGCGGCCGACGTCGCGTCCTTCAACGCCTCCGCGGTCGGCGTCTACGCCCACCAGCTGGCCGGTGAGGCCGCCTGGTACGAGACCGAGCTCGGCGACCCGGAGTGCGGCCGGGACGACGGCTACGACACCAAGCTCGCCGTGCTGCTGGACAACCCGGTGCCCGTGGTGTCGTTCCACTTCGGCGTCCCGGGCCCCGAGGCCGTCGACGCGCTCCACCGGGCCGGCACCTTCGTCCTGGCCACGGCGACCACCGCCGGCGAGGCCCGGGCCGTCGAACGGGCCGGTGCCGACGCGGTGATCGCCCAGGGTGTGGAGGCCGGCGGACACCAGGGCACCCACCGCGACTGCCCGGAGACCGACGGCACCGGCATCGGACTGCTCTCCCTGGTCGCCCAGGTCCGGGAGGCGGTGCGCCTCCCGGTGATCGCCGCCGGCGGCATCATGCGCGGCTCCCAGATCGCCGCGGTCCTCGCGGCCGGAGCGAGCGCGGCCCAGCTCGGCACCGCCTTCCTCGCCACCCCCGAGTCCGGCGCGCACGCCCTGCACAAGCAGGCACTGACCGACCCGCTGTTCGTCCGCACCGAGATGACCCGCGCCTTCTCCGGCCGCCCCGCCCGCGGCCTGGTCAACCGCTTCCTGCGCGAGCACGGCCCCTACGCCCCCGCCGCCTACCCGGAGGTGCACCACCTGACCGCGCCGCTGCGCAAGGCGGCGGCGAAGGCGGGCGACGCGCAGGGCATGGCGCTGTGGGCGGGACAGGGCCACCGGATGGCCCGGGAGCTGCCCGCCGGGCAGCTCGTGGAGGTGCTGGTGGACGAACTCGCGTCCGCCGGGACCGCGTTGACGCAGTACGTGACGGGAGGTACGGGCCGATGACGGCTCCGGTGTTCGTGGTCGACCCGCTCCGGCCCGAGGACCTGCCCGGCGGACGGTACGTCCTCGACGGCCCCGAGGGACGGCACGCCGTCTCCGTGAAGCGGCTGCGGCCCGGCGAGGACGTCGTCCTCACCGACGGGCGCGGACACTGGGCCGAGGGCGTGGTGGAGGCCGCCGAGGGCAAGGACCGGCTGGTCGTCACCGGCCTGGACGGCGTCCGCGAGGAACCGGCGGAGCAGCCGCGCATCACCGTCGTCCAGGCGCTGCCCAAGGGTGACCGGGGCGAGCTGGCCGTCGAGACGATGACCGAGGTCGGCGTCGACGCGATCGTGCCGTGGCAGGCGTCCCGGTGCATCACGCAGTGGAAGGGCGACCGGGGCCTGAAGGCGCTCGGCAAGTGGCGGGCGACGGCCCGGGAGGCGGGCAAGCAGTCCCGCCGGGTCCGCTTCCCCGACGTCGCGGACGCGGCGAGCAGCAAGCAGGTCGCGTCGCTGCTGGCCGGCGCCGCCTTCGCCGCCGTGCTCCACGAGAGCGGCGAGGAGCCGCTGGCCGCCGCCGAACTCCCCGCCTCCGGCGACATCGTGCTGGTCGTCGGGCCCGAAGGGGGCGTGTCCCCGCAGGAGTTGGCGCTGTTCGCCGAGGCCGGTGCGAAGCCCTACCGCCTCGGACGCAGCGTGCTGCGCACCTCCACCGCCGGCACCGCGGCGACCGCCGTCCTGCTGGCCCGCACCGGCCGCTGGAGCTGACGGCACCGGCCGGGGCCCCGCGGCCGGGGTGGTGAGGAGTGGCCGTATGCGCCCTACCGTGGGCCCCGAGGCGGTGGCAGGCTGCCCTGCATGGGGGCACTGAGGCGTATTCGGCACTTCCCGAACATCCCGGACCACCCGGTCGCGGCGCGCGGCCGGCGTGCCGCGCTGGTGGCCGTCGGCGTGGCGGCCGCCGTCGGCGGGGCCGTCGCCTGTGACCCGGGCGGCGGACTCGGCTCCGCGGCGGTGGCGTACACGACCGACCGGACCGTGACCCGTGAACTCGACCGGCGCGACGCCGGCGTGCGATGGCTCACCTGCACGGCCTCCGTCGAGGGCGACGGCGCCACCGCCTCGGCGGACGAGAACACCGTCGCCTCCGTCGACTGCGAGGGGAGGACGGACACCAGGAAGGACATCACCGTCGACGGCAAGGTGACCCGCGTCGTCAACGGCGCCTGCGTGCGCGGCGATCTGACCGCGAAGGTGGACGGCAAGGAGTGGTTCCGGGTCAAGGGGCTGGGGAACTGCGACACCGCGCCCTCCCCGCCCGCGCCCTCCCCGCCCGCTGACGGGCCCGGCCGGGACCGCCCGGGCCCCACCGTGACCGTCACCCGGACCATCTGGTGCCCGGACGACCCGCACTGCCGGCCCGTACAGGGCAAGTAGCCGCCCCCGGCGCGCCGCCGGGGCTCCCGCACGCCGGGGCCGGAACCGGTCCGAACCCCTGTCGGCCGACGCACGCTCCTGCATAGGCTGGGGGAGTGACTCAGCCCGCAGCGTCTGCCTACCTCCGTTTCCCGCACCCGCACGGCGAGTTGGTCGCCTTCACCGCCGAGGACGACGTGTGGCTCGCCCCGCTCGACGGCGGCCGGGCCTGGCGGGTCAGCGCCGACAACGTGCCGGTGAACCACCCGCGGATCTCGCCCGACGGCACCACCGTCGCCTGGACCTCCACCCGCGACGGCGCCCCCGAGGTGCACGTCGCCCCCGTCGACGGCGGCCCCGCCCGACGCCTCACGCACTGGGGGAACCTGAAGACCCAGGTGCGCGGCTGGACCCCGGACGGCCGGGTCCTCGCCCTCAGCGCCTACGGACAGGCCAGCCTGCGCCGCAGCTGGGCCCGCGCCGTCCCGCTCGACGGCGGCCCCGCCGGCACCCTGCCGTACGGGCCCGTCGGCGACGTCGCCCACGGCCCGCACACCGTGCTGCTGTCCGCGCCGATGGGCCGCGAGGCCGCCTGGTGGAAGCGCTACCGCGGCGGCACCGCGGGCAAGCTGTGGATCGACGCCGAGGACGACGGCGAGTTCGTCCGGCTGCACGAGGACCTCGACGGCAACATCGAGTACCCGTTCTGGGTCGGCGACCGCATCGCCTTCCTCTCCGACCACGAGGGCACCGGCGCCCTCTACTCCTCCCTCGCCGACGGCACCGACCTGCGCCGGCACACCCCCCTCGGGAGCTTCTACGCCCGGCACGCCGCCACCGACGGCACCCGCGTCGTCTACTCGTCCGCCGGTGAACTGTGGACGCTGGACGACCTGGACGGCGCCGAACCGCGCCGCCTCGACATCCGGCTCGGCGGCTCCCGCGCCGACCTCCAGCCCTACCCGGTCGACGCCGCCCGCTGGTTCGGCTCCGCCTCCCCCGACCACACCGGCCGCGGCAGCGCCGTCGCCGTGCGCGGCGGCGTCCACTGGGTCACCCACCGCTCCGGACCGGCCCGCGCCCTCGCGGCGACCCCCGGCGTCCGCACCCGGCTGCCGCGCGCCTTCCGCGCCGACGGCGAGGAGTGGGCGGTGTGGGTGACGGACGCCGAGGGCGACGACGCCCTGGAGTTCGCGCCCGCCACCGGCCTCGCCCCCGGTGCCACCCCGCGCCGCCTCGCCGCCGGACAGCTCGGCCGGGTCCTGAACCTCGCCATGGCCCCCGACGGCAGCCGCGCCGCCGTCGCCTCGCACGACGGACGCGTCCTGCTCGTCGAGCGGGAGACCGGCGAGGTCCGCGAGGTCGACCGCAGCGAGGACGGCGACGCCTCCGGCCTCGTCTTCTCGCCCGACTCCGCCTGGCTCGCCTGGTCCCACCCCGGCCCCTCCCCGCTGCGCCAGCTCAGACTCGCCAACACCACCGACCTGTCGGTGAGCGAGGCGACCCCGCTGCGCTTCCGGGACTACGCGCCGGCCTTCACCCTGGACGGCAAGCACCTCGCCTTCCTCTCCACCCGCTCCTTCGACCCGGTCTACGACGAGCACGTCTTCGACCTGGCCTTCGTCGAGGGCGCCCGCCCGTACCTGATCACCCTGGCCGCGACCACGCCCTCGCCCTTCGGCCCGCAGCGCCACGGCCGCCCCTTCGAGACCCCGGACCGCGAGGAGACCCCCGACAGCGAGGGCACCCCCACCACCCGCATCGACATCGAGGGCCTCGCCGACCGCATCGTGCCCTTCCCGGTGGAGGCCGCCCGCTACTCCGGCCTGCGCGCCGCCAAGGACGGCGTCCTGTGGCTGCGCCACCCGCTCACCGGCGTCCTCGGCGCCTCCCGCGCCAACCCGGACGACCCCGGCCCGCACACCGAGCTGGAGCGCTACGACCTCGCCCAGCAGCGCGTCGAGCACCTCGCCGGCGACGCCGACCACTTCGAGGTCAGCGGCGACGGCAAGCGGGTGCTGCTGTGGACCGACGGCCGCCTCAAGGTCGTCCCCAGCGACCGGCGGGCCTCCGGCGACGAGGACAGCGACACCAACATCACCGTCGACCTGGGCCGCGTACGGCAGACCGTCGACCCGGCCGCCGAGTGGCGGCAGATGTACGAAGAGACCGGCCGCGTCATGCGGGACAACTTCTGGCGCCCCGACATGAACGGCGTCGACTGGGACGGCGTCCTGGACCGCTACCGGCCCGTCCTGGACCGCGTCGCCACCCACGACGACCTGGTCGACCTCCTGTGGGAGGTGCACGGCGAACTCGGCACCTCGCACGCCTACGTCACCCCGCGCGGCGGCCACGGCTCCGGCGCCCGCCAGGGCCTGCTCGGCGCCGACCTCTCCCGCCACGAGGACGGCACCTGGCGCGTCGACCGCGTCCTGCCCTCCGAGACCTCCGACCCCGAAGCCCGCTCCCCGCTCGCCGCGCCCGGCGTCGCGGTGCGCGCCGGCGACGCGATCGTCGCGGTCGCCGGACAGCCCGTCGACCCGGTCACCGGGCCCGGCCCGCTGCTCGTCGGCACGGCCGGCAAGCCGGTCGAGCTGACCGTCTCCCCGGCAGGAGGCGGCGACCTGCGGCACGCCGTCGTCGTCCCCCTCGCCGACGAGGAGCCGCTGCGCTACCACGCCTGGGTCGCCGACCGCCGCGCCCACGTCCACGAGAGGTCCGGCGGCCGGCTCGGCTATCTCCACGTGCCCGACATGGTCGGCTCCGGCTGGGCCCAGCTCCACCGCGACCTGCGCGTCGAGGTGGCCCGGGAGGGACTGGTCGTCGACGTCCGCGAGAACCGCGGCGGGCACACCTCCCAGCTGGTCGTGGAGAAGCTGGCCCGGCGCATCGTCGGCTGGGACGTGCCGCGCGGCATGCGGCCGTTCAGCTACCCGATGGACGCGCCCCGCGGGCCGGTCGTCGCCGTCGCCAACGAGTTCTCCGGCTCCGACGGCGACATCGTCAACGCGGCGATCAAGGCGCTCGGCATCGGTCCGGTCGTCGGCACCCGCACCTGGGGCGGCGTCATCGGCATCGACAGCCGCTACCGGCTGGTCGACGGCACGCTGATCACGCAGCCCAAGTACGCCTTCTGGCTGGAGGGGTACGGCTGGGACGTGGAGAACCACGGCGTCGACCCGGACATCGAGGTCCTCCACCGCCCCCAGGACCACGCCCTCGGCCGCGACCCCCAACTCGACGAGGCGATCCGCCTGGCCCTGGAGACCCTGGAAACATCCCCGGCCAAGACACCACCGAGCCTGCCGTAGCCGCGGGCAGTCGTGCCTCCCCCAGTGCCTCAAGAGCCTGGAGAGGTATCCCCTCCGGGGGAGGCACCCCGCAGGCGCGGGCAAGCACACCCACCCCGCCCGCACCCACCCCGCTCGCTACCATGCCTTCAAAGATCACCGCCAGAAGGAGCGCGCTCATGCCCGGCGAGCCACAGGACGACTGCCTGTTCTGCAAGATCGTCGCAGGACAGATCCCCGCCACGATCGTCCGCGAGACGGACACCACCCTCGCCTTCCGCGACATCAACCCCCAGGCGCCCACCCACGTCCTGGTGATCCCCAAGGCCCACTACCGCGACGCCGCCGCCCTCGCCGCCGGCGCCCCGGAGCTCGCCGCCGACGTCCTGCGCGAGACCCAGGCCGTCGCCGACGAGGAGAAGCTGGACAGCTACCGCATCGTCTTCAACACCGGCAGCGGCGCCGGTCAGACCGTCTGGCACACCCACGCCCACGTCCTCGGCGGCCGCGGCCTCCAGTGGCCCCCCGGATAACCGGGCCGACCGGGACAACCCCTGATGTCCGTACGCGAACTCGTCGTCCTCGGCACCGCCAGCCAGGTCCCGACCCGGCACCGCAACCACAACGGCTACCTGCTGCGCTGGGACGGCGAGGGCATCCTGTTCGACCCCGGCGAGGGCACGCAGCGCCAGATGCTGCGCGCCGGGGTCGCCGCCCACGACCTGAACCGGATCTGCGTCACCCACTTCCACGGCGACCACAGCCTCGGCCTCGCCGGCGTCATCCAGCGCGTCAACCTCGACCAGGTCCCGCACGAGGTCACCGCCCACTACCCGCGCTCCGGGCAGCGCTTCTTCGACCGCCTGCGGTACGCCACCGCCTACCGCGAGACGGTCGCCCTCACCGAGGCCCCCGTCGACGCCGACGGCCCCCTCGCGGTCACCCCCGCCTACACGCTGGAGGCCCGCCGGCTCTCCCACCCCGTCGAGTCGTACGGCTACCGCCTCACCGAGCCCGACGGCCGCCGCATGCTGCCCGAGCGGCTCGCCGCGCACGGCATCCAGGGCCCCGACGTGGGCCGCATCCAGCGCGAGGGCGTGCTGGACGGCGTATCGCTGGACGAGGTCAGCGAGGTCCGCCGCGGCCAGCGGTTCGCGTTCGTCATGGACACCCGGCTGTGCGAGGGCGTGCACGCGCTCGCCGAGGGCTGCGACCTGCTGGTCATCGAGTCGACCTTCCTCGACGAGGACGAGACGCTCGCCACCGACCACGGCCACCTCACCGCCGGCCAGGCCGCGCGGGCCGCCCGGGACGCGGGGGTGCGGCACCTGGTGCTGACCCACTTCAGCCAGCGCTACTCCGACCCGGAGGAGTTCGAACGGCAGGCGAGGGCCGCCGGATACGAGGGCGAGCTGACCGTGGCCCGGGACCTCACCCGCGTCCCGGTTCCGAAACGTCGGTGAAACCGCCGTACCATGCTCTGATGCCCCTGCCCAAAGCTGAACTGCACCTCCATATCGAAGGCACCCTGGAGCCGGAGCTGGCCTTCGCGCTGGCCGCCCGCAACGGTGTGTCCCTGCCCTACGCGGACACCGACGCCCTGCGCGAGGCGTACCGCTTCGAGGACCTGCAGTCCTTCCTGAACCTGTACTACGAGCTCATGGCCGTCCTGCGCACCGAGCGGGACTTCGAGGACCTCGCGAACGCCTACCTCGCCCGCGCCGCCGCCCAGGGCGTACGGCACGCGGAGATCTTCTTCGACCCGCAGGCCCACCTCGCCCGCGGCGTGGAGATGGGCACCGTGGTGGAGGGCCTGTGGCGGGCGCTGGGCCGCAGCCGGGAGAACCACGGCGTCTCCACCCGGCTCATCCTGTGCTTCCTGCGCGACGAGTCCGCCGAGTCGGCCCTTGAGACCCTCGACGCCGCGAAGCCGTACCTGGACCGCATCACCGGCGTCGGCCTGGACTCCGCCGAGGTCGGCCACCCGCCGGCCAAGTTCCGCGAGGTGTACGAGGCCGCCGCCGCCCTCGGGCTGCGCCGCGTCGCCCACGCGGGCGAGGAGGGCCCGCCGGAGTACGTCACCGAGGCCCTGGACGTGCTCGGCGTCGAGCGGATCGACCACGGTCTGCGCGCGATGGAGGACCCGGCGCTGGTCGAGCGGCTGGTGCGCGACCGCGTCCCGCTGACCCTGTGCCCGCTGTCCAACGTCCGGCTGCGCACGGTCGACACCCTCGCCGGCCACCCGCTGCCCGCCATGCTCGGCGCCGGACTGATGTGCACCGTCAACTCCGACGACCCGGCCTACTTCGGCGGCTACGCGGGCGACAACTTCGACGCCGTGCGCGCAGCCCTCGGCCTCACCGAGGAGCGGCTGCGTGAGCTGGCCCGCAACTCCTTCCTCGCCTCCTTCCTGGAGGACGACGAGGAGCTGCGGGCGCGTTATCTGGCCGAGGTGGAGGCGTACGCCTTCCCGGCGGCGTAGGACCGTAGACCCGCGGGACTCGTGGGCCCCGCCCCGGTCAGCCCGTCCCGGACCCCGGTGCGGTCGCGGCCTGCCGGGGTCCCGCCGTGCCGTAGTCGCCCCGCACGGGCGCGGCGGCGACGTCCACGGGGATCTCCACGACCGGCTGCTCGGCGGCACCGACCTCGGGCACGGCGCCGCTGGGCGTGCCGGTGGCGGCGGCGACCAGGGCGGCCGGGGTGCCGCCGCGACGGCGGACCGCGCCGGGCAGCAGCGGACGCCCACCGGTGTGCAGGGCGACGGCCGTCATCGGCACGGCGACCAGGAACAGCCCGGCGCCGAGGACCAGGCCCATGCCCGGGTAACCGGCCTGCGCCGACAGCACGCTGCCGGTCAGCGGCCCGGCCGCCGTCCCGAGCGAGGACGCCGACCCGACGAACACCGCCCACCGTCCGCGCGCGTCGAGCGAGGCGGCGAGGCCGATCAGGTACGACAGCACCACCGGGTACACCGTGTTCCAGGCGATCTCCCCGGTCGCGAACGTCACGGGGCTCGTCGCGGAGGCGCTCAGCGCGATGCAGCAGGCGATCAGCACCGTGCCCGCGCCGATGGGCGTCGCACGCCCCAGCCGGGACCCGAGCGCGCCGGCCGCCAGCACGCCGACCAGGCCCGCGCCGAGGGCGACGGCGAAGACCACCCCGAGGGCGGCGTCGCCGAGTCCGGCCTGCGTCAGCCCGATCCGGCCGCTGACGCCCCACAGCGAGTTCTGCGCCATGGACCAGCACAGCACGGCGGCGGCGAGGACCAGGCCCGAGCGGCGGTGGGGGAGCGGGGCCCGCGTCGCGTGCGTGGCCGGCGAGGCGGCCGTGGCATCCGGCAGGCGCCCGGCCACCGGCCACACGGCGAGGGCGGTCAGCGCGATCGCGGCCAGCGGCAGACCGTGCGCCCGGCCGAGGTGCGGCACCGTCAGATACACGGCGCCGGCGAGGGCGGACACGCTCAACAGGCCCATGGTGGAGGCCCGGTGCGGGTCCGGTTCGGCGGCGATCCGGGTGGCGGCGACCGTGGTGGCCGTACCGGTCCCGAAACCGCCGACGACCGCGCCGGCGACGACCAGCGGGACGACGGTGGCCAGCGCGGCGGTGCCGTAGCCGAGCACGGCCAGCGCCAGTCCGAGCCGGGCCGCGGACCGGAAGCCGATCCGCTGCAGCCGCGAGGCGAGCACGAAACCGGCGGACGCCGAACTCAGCAGCAGGGCACTGCCGACGGCGCCCGCCTGCGTGGCGGTCAGCGGGAGGCCGGTGTCGAGTCTGCCGACGGTGGTGGGCAGCAGATACGCGGGGAGATAGCCGGCCGTGAAAAGGGCGACGAGCGGCCAGGGGGTGGTGCGGGGGGCGAGCACGGGCGTTCCCAGGGCATGCGGAAGGGACGAGAGAAGGGGGAGAGGGCGCCGACCGTCGACTGACCGGAACGCGCGCGCAATTTGTATCAAGCACGGGGAGGGGCGAAACAGGCACCCCGCCGTGATCTAGGTCACATTCATGTTTGGGCTCGAGAAGGCCGGGTAGCAGAGAGCGTCGCCGGCGGTGAACCGCCTCCGCTCCCGGCCGGAACCGTCGCCTCCGCCCCGGTCCGGATCCCCCGCCACCGCCCCGGTCCGGATCCCCCGTCACCGCGGCGGTCCGCGCCTCGTGATCCGGCGTCAGCCGGGCCCCGGAGCCGGGCGGCCGGCCGTGTCCCGCGCCGGACGACGACCGGACCGGACACCGCCGGGCCGTCGGCGCGATGGTGCACACTGGCCTGATCCGCACCACGCCAGGGAGCGCACCGTGACAGCCTCCACCGTGTCCACCGCGTCCGAAGTGACCGTCATGACCGCCGTGTCCGCCGACGAGAGAACGCACCACCACCCGCAGGACGAGGGACCGCACCGCCGCCCGCGGACCGATCCCCTGGCCGCCCTGCGCACCCCGCAGGACCCGCCCTGGGACGTGTATCTCACCGGCACCGTCTTCCTCGACCTCATCTTCACCGGCCTCGACTCCGCCCCCGTGCGCGGGACCGAGTCCTGGGCGCGCGGAATGGGATCGAGCCCGGGCGGCGTGGCCAACATGGCGACCGCGCTGGCCCGCCTCGGCCTGCGCACCTCGCTCGCCGCGGCCTTCGGCGACGACCACTACGGCGACTACTGCTGGGACGCGCTCGCCCGGGGCGAGGGCATCGACCTGAGCCCCTCGCGCACCGTGCCCGGCTGGCACTCGCCGGTCACGGTCTCCATGGCGTACGAGGGGGAGCGCACGATGGTCTCCCACGGCCACGAGCCGCCGCCCGAGGAACCCTCCCCCGACCGCCCGCCCCGTGCGCGGGCCGCCGTCGCCTCCCTCACGCCCGGCGCCCCCGCCCCCTGGATCGCCGAGGCCGCCGGGCGGGGCACCCGTGTCTTCGCCGACGTCGGCTGGGACGACACCGGCGCCTGGGACCTGGCCGGCCTGCCCGACCTGGCGTACTGCGAGGCGTTCCTGCCGAACGCCGAGGAGGCCATGCGCTACACCGGCACCGACTGCCCCCGGGCCGCCGCCCACGCCCTGACCGCACACGTGCCGCTCGCCGTGGTCACCCTCGGCGCCGAGGGCGCGTACGCGGTGGACCGGCGCACGGGGGAGAGCGCCGAGGTACCGGCCATCGCCGTGGAGGCCCTGGACCCGACCGGCGCCGGGGACGTGTTCGTCGCCGGCTTCGTCACCGGCACCCTGGCCGGCTGGCCGCTCGCCGACCGCCTCGCCTTCGCCGGGCTGACCGCCGCCCTCTCCGTGCAGGAGTTCGGCGGCTCCCTGTCGGCGCCGGGCTGGTCCGAGATCGCGGCCTGGTGGCGCAAGGTCCGGTCGGTCCCGGGGCAGGACCCGGCGGCCCTGCGCCGCTACGCGTTCCTGGCCGACCTGGTGCCGGACGAGCCGGTGGACGCCTGGCCGCTGCGCCGCGCGGTACCGACCATCGGCTTCCGCCGCCCGGCCTGACCGGCCGACGCCGGGAGACCGGGGCCGGACGGCCGGCCAGGTCAGGTCAGAAACCGAGCCGGCGCAGCTGCTTCGGGTCGCGCTGCCAGTCCTTGGCCACCTTCACATGCAGGTCCAGGAAGACCGGCGTACCGAGCAGGGCCTCGATCTGCTTGCGGGACTTGATGCCGACGTCCTTCAGGCGCTTGCCCTTGGGGCCGATGATGATGCCCTTCTGGCTGGGGCGCTCGATGAAGACGTTGGCGTGGATGTCCAGGAGCGGCTTGTCGGCGGGCCGGTCCTCGCGCGGCAGCATCTCCTCCACGACCACGGCGATGGAGTGCGGCAGCTCGTCGCGCACCCCCTCCAGCGCGGCCTCGCGGATCAGCTCGGCGACCATGACCTGCTCGGGCTCGTCGGTGAGGTCGCCCTCCGGGTAGAGCGCGGGCCCCTCGGGCAGCAGCGGGACCAGCAGGTCGGCGAGCAGGTCCACCTGCTGGTCGCCGGTGGCCGACACCGGGACGATCTCCGCCCAGGCGATGCCCAGCTCCTTGCCGAGCTGGTCCACCGCGATGAGCTGCTCGGCCAGCGTCTTGGAGTCCACCAGGTCGGTCTTGGTGACGATCGCGACCTTCGGGGTCTTCCTGATCCCGGCCAGCTCCTTGGCGATGAAGCGGTCGCCGGGGCCCAGCTTCTCGTTCGCCGGCAGGCAGAAGCCGATCACGTCGACCTCGGCCCACGTGGTGCGCACGACGTCGTTCAGCCGCTCGCCCAGCAGCGTGCGCGGCTTGTGCAGCCCGGGGGTGTCCACCAGGATCAGCTGGGCGTCCGGACGGTGCACGATGCCCCGCACGGTGTGCCGGGTGGTCTGCGGGCGGTTGGAGGTGATCGCCACCTTCTGCCCGACCAGAGCGTTCGTGAGGGTGGACTTGCCGGCGTTGGGACGGCCCACGAAGCAGGCGAAGCCGGCCCGGTGGACAGCCTCGGCCGGCTCTTCGGATGACTGGGTACGAACGCTCATGGCGCCCATTGTCCCTGATCCCCGCACCCCCGCCGTACCAGCCGCCGCCCACGGACCGACGACCGCCGCTCGCCGGACCACGGAGTCCCGGTGGCAGTGCCGCACGGCGATCGTCTTTGTGCTGTCCTCGGTTCCGACGGTCACCGGCCTGAGCGACAAGCAGGAGCTGACCTGGACCTACGACGGCCAGGTCGACCGGATCAAGGGCCAGGGCACGGGCGGCAGGACCCCGTACATGGGCCTGGCGGACAAGTGCATCGACCTCAGGGGCGGCCTGACGACCCCCGGCCAGCCGGTCCAGCTGTACACCTGCAACACCACCCCGGCGCAGAGCCGGCGTTCCGTGGTCTCTCCCGGAGCGACGCAGACCGACCCCGACCGGGGCACACTGACCGTCTACGACAACTGGTGCGCCGTACCGGCCGCGAACACCGCCGGGCCGGCCCTCCAGATCCAGAAGTGCGACGGCTCGGCCGGGCAGCAGTGGGACGCGCAGAACGACACCCGCCACATCTACGGCCCCGCCGGCGCCCGCCTGCTCACCTATCAAGGGCAGGCAGGCCACCCTCCACCTGGGCGGGGCCGAGGTCACCGTCCAGCGCGGCGGCGTCCTGGGCGCCACCCGTGACGACTCCTCCGGTTACCAGCCGCTGGGCGCCCGTCTGTACGACCCGGTGGTCGGACGCTTCCTGTCCGCCGACCCGGTGCTGGACCTGAACGACGTCCTCCAGTCCAACGGCTACTCGTACGCGCACAACAACCCGGTGACGATGTCCGACCCGACGGGTCTGGCCATCTCCCTGACCGCCTCCGAGCGGGCGGCGGCCCTGGCGGGCGCGGGATTGTCGGCGGCGCAGGTGGCGCAGGCGCAGGCCACGATGGGCAAGTCGCTGACCTCGGTGATCCTGGGCGCGGCGTGGAGCACGCTGAAGGACTTCATCGGCATCAGCGACGCCGAGTCCTGCTTCGGCGGTGACATGTGGTCCTGCGCGGACATGGTCGTCGGGGCGATCCCGTGGTTCAAGGCGCACAAGATCCCGAAGATCCTCCGGGCCGTCGACCGCACCATCGAGGCGATCCAGGCCTTCCGCAAGGCGAAGAAGGCGGCGATCGAGAAGGCGAAGAAGGAGGCCGCGCAGCGCGCCAAGAAGAAGGCGGCGGAAGACGCGAAGAGAACCGCCGACAAGGCGGCGGCCCAGGCCAAGAAGACCGGCAATCCGGTCCAGAAGCAGGCCCAGGCCAAGGCGGCGCCGAAGGTGTCGTCGGTCAGCAAGTCCTCCGGAGGCGGCAAGAAGGCGGCTTCCAAGCCCGGCGGCGACTCGGGCGGCTCCTCCCGCAGCAAGGGCGGCAGCAGCGGCAGCGGCGGCTCGGGCAAGGCCGAGGAGGGCGGGCCGCGTGAGACTGAGGACGGCGGGTCGTGCAACAGTTTCGTTCCGGGCACCAAGGTGCTCATGGCCGATGGCACCGCCAAGCCGATCGAGCAGGTGAAGGCCGGCGACAAGGTCGTCGCCACCGACCCGGAGACCGGCGAGACCCGGATCGAGACGGTCACCGCCGAGATCAGGGGCGAGGGCCTCAAGCACTTCGTCAAGGTCACCATCGACACCGACGGCAAGAAGGGCACGCAGAGTGCCGAGGTCACCGCGACCGACGGCCACCCCTTCTGGGTCCCCGAACTCGGCGAGTGGATCGATGCCACCGACCTGAAGCCCGGCCAGTGGCTCCGCACCAGCGCCGGCACCCACATCCAGATCACCGCGATCGAACGCTGGACCAGCCCCGGCACGAAGTCCCACAACCTGACCGTCAGCGACATCCACACGTACTACGTGCTGGCGGGGGCAACATCGGTCCTCGTTCATAACTGCGACGGCGATGTTCATTGGGTCAATGAGAACGCCAACATGAGTTCCACGGCGCGGGCTTATGATGCGGGAGCGGCGGGTTCCAGAGCCGGCGTGGCTCCGGCGCTGCAGTATTACAAGGCTGGCGGGAAGAGCCTGTCGCAGATCAAGTTCGATGGGTTTGATGCTGCCAATGGAGTGATGATCGACCGAAAGGTGAGCGTCACGACCTTCAACAAGACATACCGGCAAGCCATGAATCAATCCCTAGCGCTTGAGCAGAACGGTTACACAGGCCGATGGGAAGTTCCCACTGCAGCCGAGGCGGTGCGGGCTCGGAAGGTTCTCGGCAGCCTTCTGATCACCAACATACGAGTTAAGGTTGTTCCCTGATGAGTGTCAATAAGATTCTGGTTCGCGCACTCGTGAGCGTTGTCGTCTCGATCGATTTGACGGATGATGAAGACATTGATCCGGACGTTGCAACGGACATTCTTGAGCCTGTTGCCGCTCTGTTTCGTGATCTCTCGGAAGAGGGGCGTCGGGAAGTTACTTCTCTGATCCTTGAATGCGCCGAAATGGAAGAAAATCCGGAGCGTCAGAGGGCAATTCTGGAGCTTCCGGAAGCCATTGGCCTTCTCTATGAAGGCTGATCCGTGAGGTGAGGTGTAACCTCTCTGCCAGATCCCGCAACTCTCACGCTGAACAGCGGTAGCAAAGTTGGAGCCCCGTCAGGCGAGGGTGGATTCTAGGGATCGTCGCAACACGTGGTCGTGTTGATCGGGTCGCGAGCAGTTTATGCAGGCGCTCGGCTGGGGTTTCCCGGTCGGGCGTTTTGCGTGGTCGGCCGTTGATCGGCTCGGCGGTTCGTCCGTACTGATCTTTAACTGGTGTTGTCGGTCGGGGCGGCTCTTCGCACAGCAAGGGCGGCTGAGGTTCCCCGTTGCGCGGGAGCGGCTGATCAGCTGTTCAGGGCGGGTTTGGCGGGGTTTCAGGTTTGCTCGTTCGGCCGCTGCCTGCTCGGCGTAGTGCTGCTCCTCGAACTCGACGGGGCTGAGGTGGCCGAGGTGTTTCTGGATGCGCCGGCTGTTGTAGAACCTGTCGACGTACTCGAAGAGCGCGAGGTTCGCCTCGGCCCGGGTGGCGAAGGTGCGGCCGCGGAGACCCTCGGTCTTGATGAGCATCCAGAGGTTCTCCGCGAGGGCATTGACGCTCCTATAGCTGTCAACTCGTTGTGGGGGGCGTCTGTGGAGCAGGTCGAATCAGGTGGTAGACCTCGCGGATGACGTAGCGCTTGAGGCAGCGGATGATCTCGCGTTTCGTCTTGCCTTCGGCGGTGCGGCGGGCGACGTAGTCGATCGTAGGCTGGTGGAACCGCATGCGGACGATGACGGTGCGGTAGATCGCGGCGTTCAGCTGCCGGTGGCCGCCGCGGTTGCTGCGTGCCCGGCCGGACGGTCGACAGATCAACGCCAGGACACCCGTGGGGTCGGTCGTAAGCAAGAGTCAGACCGTCGCGGCCGGGGCTACCCGATCCTTGCGGGATCCGGTACGAAGAGACTGACAGTCGTACGAGTCCCCGACGGAGCCCATGGATGCTTCGATTCCCGCCCGTACCAGGCGTGTGGTGAGCTTCACGGATGTGTACTGACGCGCCGCCCCCGAGCTCAAGCAACGCCGGCGCACTCTGCAGCACGTCACCCTCAGTCCCGACCGGATCGGAGACATCGCCCGCGCTGCCATCGTCCTCGACGGAATCTGGAAATGATCACCGTTAAGAAAACGTCACTGCATGATCATTCCGCTGCTTCGGGTTCTCCCTGTTCGAACGCTGTGCGACAGCGTTCAACCTGGTCGGCCACCTCTTCCATGAACCAGCGCATGATCTCGTAGGGCACCACGCGTTCGTCAGGGCTGTAGACGCGGACGGTCGGTTCCAGATTCGGGTCCTCGTCCGGGACAAGCGCCACCAGGCAAGGAGAGCCGGGAAGGTGGGTCACCGCGGCGCCGGAGCCGGCCGGCGCAGGCCGGGCCTCGCTCAGTTCCACGGCCCAGGCATCGTCGGACAAGGCGTAGTGGAACAGGACGGCGTAGTGACGGCCTGCGTGTTCTCGCAGTTCCCATGGCATGCCAGCAGGCTGTCACAGCCGCTGCGCAGGAGTCTCACGGATATCCCGCGCTCATCCGGGTGCAACCCGGCCGGCGTTCGCGGGACGGCCCTTGGTCACCCGAAGCGTCGGCAGATCGCGCGAGTCGTAGCGGAGTTAGAGCTTCCGGGCTGTCGCCGGGGGGAGGGCGGTGGCGTTGCCGCCGGCCTTCATCGGGGTCGGCTCCGGGACGAGCGAGTCCTGGCCGGTCGCGGAGGGCGTGAGGCCCCCGTCACGCGGCAGACCGCCGCGTGACGGGAAGGCCCCTGCCCGCCGCGAGCCCCTCCGCGTGACGGGACCGGGGTCAGACCGCCGGGCGGTGCGCGGCCGTCGTGCCGAGGTGCGAGCTGAGCAGGTGCGCGTCGAGCAGCGCGGTGTCCGCGGTGCGGTCCGCACGCGCGTAGCCGGTCAGCATGCGCTTGGTCAGCACCAGCGCCTCCGGGGCGCGCCGTGCCAGTGCCCTGGTCCAGCCGTCGACGACCCGGTCCAGTTCGGCGAGGGGGGCGACCCTGTGCAGCAGCCCGAGCCGGTGGGCCGTCGGGGCGTCGAAGACCTCGCAGGTCAGCATCAGTTCACGGATGCGCGCGACGCCCGCCTCGGAGACCAGCCGGCCCATCGCCCCGCCCCAGGCCGGCGGCAGTCCGAGCCCCACCTCCGGCATCCGGAACCGGCAGGTGTCCGCGCCGGCCCGCAGGTCGCAGTAGGCGGCGAGGGCCAGTCCGGCGCCGATGACCTTGCCGTGCAGCCGGGCGACGGTCACGGCGTGGGACTCCTCCAGGGCCCGGCACAGCCGCTGCGCCTTGTCCAGCAGCCGCCGCAGCCCGGCCGGGCCGCCGGGGTCGTCGGAGAGCGCGGCGAGGTACTCCGTGCGGTCGGCCCCGGTGCAGAAGTCCGCACCGGCGGAGGCGAGGACGAGGACGCGGACGTCGGGCCGGTCGCGCAGGGCGTCGAGCAGGGCGATGAGGTCGTCGACGACCGCGGTGCTCAGTGTCGGGTCCGTGCCGTCGGGGTCGAGCAGGACCCGCAGGACGGGCCCGTCCTGCGTGACGTGCACGGCCTTGAAGCCGGTCATGGGGGCGAGGGCGGACACGCCGTCGAGGTGAGTGCTCATGCGAAGGAGACGTCCAGGCTCAGGGGGCGGCGGAACACCACGCGGGGCGCCATCGGCGGACGCCGTACGAGGGTGAGGCGGGGGAGACGGGTGACGAGGCTGCTCAGGAGGATCTGGGCCTCCAGGCGGGCGAGGGGGGCGCCGAGGCAGTAGTGGGCGCCCGCGCTGAAGGCGAGGTGCTGGAGGGAGCCGCGGCCGGGGTCGAACCGCTCGGGGTCGGGGTACTTGGCGGGGTCGCGGTGGGCGGCGCCGACCATGAGGTGGACCATCTCGTCCGCCGCCACGTCGAAGCCGCCCAGGGTCAGGTCCTTGCCGGCGACCCGGCTGATCACATGGGTGGGAGGGTCGTAGCGCAACGTTTCTTCAACGAAGGCGGGGACCAGGTCGGGGTGTGCGGTGAGCCGGTCCCACCACTCGGGTCTCTCGACCAGCAGCAGGGTCGTCGTGGAGAGCAGGGTGGAGGTGGTCTCCAGGGCCGCGAGCAGGACGAACAGGGCCAGGAAGTAGACGCCTTCGTCGGCCCGTTCCCGGTCCGGCTCCATCGCGTCCCAGGTGTCTATCCACCGGGACACGGGGTCGTCGCCCCGGTGGGTACGCCGGTGGCGTATCAGGTCCAGGAAGTACGTCCGCAGTTCCGCCATGGCCTCGTCGGAGCGGGCGAGCTGGCTGGCGGACGGCAGCAGCTCCTGGGTGAAGACCTGCTCGTGCGTCAGCTCGCACAGCCGCGGCCAGTCCCCGGACGGCAGCCCGAGCCAGTTGCCGACGGTGGCGACCGGCAGCCGCTCGCTGACCAGTGCGGCGAAGTCGGCCTCACCGTCGTGCAGCCGTTCGGCGAGGGAGTCGAGCAGGCCGTCCACGATCCCGCTCACCGTCCGGCCCAGGTCCTGGATGGTGGAGCGGTCGAAGGAACCTGCCGCCCGGCGCACCCGGGTGTGCTCGGGCGCGTTGAGCGCGGGCAGCGTGTGGCCGATCTCCCGCGCCGCAAAGGCGTTCCACCGGGTACGGGGCCCCTGCCGGGTCCGCCACGCCTGGTCCGGCTCCAGCCAGTCGCCGCTGCGCAGCACCCCGGCGCAGAGGTCGTACCCGGTGACGAGGAAACCGCCCCACGGCGCCGGACCGACCTCACCCATCGACCGCATCTCGGCGTAGAGGGGGAAGGGGTCGGCCTGTCCCCGCGCCGTACGCAGACGGGAGAAGAGACTGACCGTGGCGCGGCGGTCGGGGGCGAGAGTGGTCGCATTTCCCATGGAGAGAGCTCCTTTCACAGCAGAAGCCGCCATACGTACCCGTAAGTTGAATGCAACATCCAACAACTCAGTGGCCACACGCGAGACTTACGTCACTCGCCCTTGATCCACGCGACGAAGCTGCTGAAAAGGCCGGTTTTGCGCTGCGGCGCGGCGGAAGCCGCGGGCCGGGGCGTCGGTACGGCGGTCTGCGGGGACGCCGCGTCGGTCCGCTCCTCGGTGCGGGGCGGTTCGGGGGCGGCGGGCGCCGCGTGCGGGGTGAACCGGACCGGGAGGGTCACCAGGGCGCGGCTCCACGGCGCCGGGACCCAGGGCAGCTCCGGGAAGGGGACCCGCAGTTCGACGTCGGGCAGCCGGTTGAGCAGGGCCTCGACGGCGGTGACCGTCATCTGGAACGCCGGGTCCTTGGCGGGACAGGCGTGCGGCCCCGCGCCGAAGGCCAGGTGCGCCTTGCTGAGCTGCTCGCGGTGGCGCTTCAGCTTCGGGTCGGTGTTGGCCGCCGCGAACGAGATCAGGACCGGATCGCCGGCCCGCAGCGTCCGGCCCGCCAGCTCCACGTCCTGCGTCGGGTAGTGCCCGGCGTAGTTGGCGATCGGCGCGTAGTCCCACAGCGTCTGGACCACCGCGTCCTCCACGGGCAGGCCCGACCGCCACTCCTCGCTGAGATAGAGCGCGCTGCTGGTGCCGATGGCGGCCGTCAGGGGCGCCGTGCCGCCCGAGAGCAGCGTGACGAGCTGGTGCAGGACCTCCTCGTCCGTCAGCTCGGCGGAGTGCTGCATCAGACGGGTCGTCAGGTCGTCGCCGGGCCGGCGGTGCTTGAGGGCGATCAGCTCGGTGAGGGCGCCGCCCAGCACCTCGTCGGCGCCGGGGGTGCCGTCGAAGATGCCGCTGATGCCGACGACGACCCGGTCGCCCAGCTCGGGCGGGCAGCCGAACAGCTCGCTGAAGACGAGCAGCGGGAGCGGCTGGGCGTAGTCGGCCATCAGGTCCGCCTGGCCGAGCGGCTGCGTGTCGAAACGGCTGATCAGGTAGTCGGCGGACTGCTGGGTCTGCCGGACGAACTGCAGCTCGTCGATGGTGGCCAGACTGTCGGTGACCGCCCGCCGCAGCCGGGCGTGGGCCGCGCCGTCGCTGAACAGCGCGTTGGGGCGGTAGCCCATCATCGGCAGCGCCGGGCTGTCCTCGGGCACCCGGCCCTCGTTCAGCGCGTTCCAGCGGCGGGCGTCCCGCACGAACCACGCCGGGTTCTGCAGGAAGTACAGGGCCTCGTCGTAGCCGGTGACCAGCTCGACCTGGACCCCCGGCGCGATGTCGACGGGCGCGCTGGGACCCATCGACCGCAGGAGGTCGTAGTGGCGCTCGGGATCGGAGCCGAACTCGTTGCCGAACAGCTCGATGTTTCCGTGTGCGGGGCAGCCGGGGGGTATTTCATGGGGGGTGTTGGACTGCTGCATGCCGTGGCTCCTAGCCGAAATGGGTCATGAGGTGTTCCACGAGGGCGATGAGCGCCTTCGCCGACGACTGGCTGTCGCGGACGTCGCACTCCACGACCGGCGTGTCCGCGAGGAGGTTGAGCGCCTCGCGCACCTCGTCGAGCGGGTAGGCGGCGGTGCTGTCGAAGCGGTTGACCGCGATGGCGTACGGCAGACCGAACCGCTCCACCAGGTCGAGGACCGCGAAGCTCTGGTCCAGCCGGGAGGGGTCGACGATGACCAGCGCGCCCAGCGCGCCCCGGGACAGCGCCTCCCACATCTCCTTGAAACGCTCCTGGCCGGGCGTACCGAAGAGATAGAGGACGAGCGTGTTGCTGAGCGTGCGCCGGCCGAAGTCCATCGCCACCGTGGTGGTGGTCTTGTCGGGCAGCCCCGACAGATCGTCGAAGCCCTCGCTGGCCTCGGTGATCGTCTCCTCGGTGTGCAGCGGCTCGATCTCGGAGATGCTGCCGATGTAGGTGGTCTTGCCGACTCCGAAGTGGCCCACCACGAGCACCTTCACCGAGTGGGAGACATCCGGGTTCAGATACTCGGGCGCGTGGGAGACGGCACCGGGTTGCAGGTTCACGAAGGTCACGCTCCGAATTGGTTTCTCAGGCCGTCCAGCACCGCGCTGAGCAGCTCGCGGTCGACCCGTTCGGCGCGCGGAACGGGCTTCCTCACGAGGAGCAGACCGTCGTTGTCCAGCTGGGCCACCAGGATGCGCACGATGCCCAGCGGCAGACGGGTGTGGGCCGACACCTCCGCCAGCGACAGAAAACCGTCCGCGACCAGGTCGGTGACCTTGCGCGCCTCCGGGGAGAGCGTGCGGGTCGCGATGGCCGGGGCGTTCTGGGCGGTCACCAGGGTGGTGTGGTCGTACTCGTGGTCCGGGGGCAGCGCACGCCCCTCGGTGATCACGAACAGGGGTACTAACGACCCGGTCAGCTCCGGTCCCTCGTCGGGTTCCTCAGACATCGCCCCGCCTCTCCGCGTAGGTGCCCGCGCCCGTGGTCAGCGCGGGCACGGTTTCCGCCAGGCGCGTGGTGAAGTGGTCGATGTCGCAGTCGGGCGCGGCGGAGGCGGCCAGGAAGGCACCGTCGCCGGCCGCGATCAGGAAGATCCACCCGTGCGCGAACTCGATGACCGTCTGCCGCCACTCGAAGTCCGGGTCGCCCACGAACCGGGCGGTCGCCCGGCTGTAGGCGTGGATGCCCGTCATGGCCGCCGAGATGGTGTCGGCGAGGTCCTGACCCATGCCGGAGGAGGCGCCGCGCGGCAGACCGTGCGACCCCAGCAGCACCGCGTGCCGGGCGCCGGGCACCTCGGCGATCACCTTGTCCAGTTCCGGCAGGACGAAGCCCGCGGGGGCGGTTCCCGCCGGCGGCGCCGACGCGTCGTCCGTGTCCTCCTCGGCGTACTCGCCGTTCACCCTGGGCGGCGCCGTGAGGTTCTCGCCCAGCCGGGCGACGAGACGGTGCATACGGAAGGAGATCTGCTGGAGGTCGACGTCGGGCTCGGCGGCGGCGGCCAGGTAGGCGCCCTGCCCCGCGCCGATCAGGAAGGCCCAGCCCTCCGTGAACTCCACGACGGTCTGGTTCCACCGCCGTCCGGCCCCGGGACCGGCGAAGTGGGCGGTGGCCTTGGACAGCGCCTGCATACCGGACATGGCGGCGGAGATGGTCCGCACGTCCTTCTCGGCCAGGCCCTCGGTGGCGCCGCGGGGGATGCCGTCGGCGGACAGCACCACGGCGTGCCGTGCTCCCGGCACGTTGTCCACGATGTCCCGGACCATCCACGACATGTCAGTGTTCACGGCTCTTCAGACCCTTCGGGCGTCGGTGCGGCGAGGTTCCGGCCGCGGAGCGTGCCGCGCTGGAGGCCGCCCAGGCCGCGACGGGGTGCCCTGATGGGGGTGAGCGGACCGCTCTCGGCGGGCTGGACGCTCTCCACCGGTGCCTGGCGGGCCCCGCGCTTGGGCAGGCCGTGCGCCGTCCGCGCGGCGGCCTCCTCGTGGTCCTCGATACGCCGGATCCTGCGGACGGGGGCCTCCTCGGCGGGCGGCGGGGTGATCTCCTCCATGGTCCACAGCTCCTCGGGCAGCAGGACGACGGCCCGGACACCGCCGTAGCGGGAGACCCCGGTGACATCGACCTTGAATCCGTACTGACGTGCGATCAGGCCGATCACCGGGAAGCCGAACTTGGGCTGGGTGCCGAGCTGGGACAGCTGGGGCGGGGTGTCACCGGACAGCAGCGCGGTCGCCCTCTGGCGCTCCTCGTCGCTCATGCTGACGCCGGCGTCGTCGATGATGATGCACAGGTTCTTCTGGACCTGCTGGAAGGTCACCTCGATCGGTGCGTCCGCCTGGGAGAAACTGGCGGCGTTGTCCAGCAGTTCGGCGACGGCCAGGGCGACGGGTGCCACCGCGGACGCCTTCAGCGCCATGCCGTTGTGCTGCATGACCGTGACCCGCGAGTAGTTGCGGATCTGGCCCTGGGCGCTGCGGACGACGTCGTAGACGCTGGCCGGCTGGGTGCGGCGGCCCAGCGGGGCGCCGCACATGACCGCGATGCCCTGCGACTTGCGGGCCATCTGGGCGTTGGCGTGGTGGACCTCCAGCAGGTCGGCGAGGACGGGGTGCCCGCCGTACTTCTGCTGGATGCCCTCCAGGATCATGGTGGCCTCGGCCGTGAGGCTCTGCAGCAGGCGGGCGGCGCCCTTCAGCACCACCTTGGTGTTCTCCTCGGCCGTCCGCTCGGCCTCGCGGATGGCGGTGTCCTGATGGGCGAGGACCCGCCGCAGTTCGGCCTCGCTGCGGGCCAGGCTGCCCCGGGCCTCGCCCAGTTGCCGGGTGACCTCGGCGAGTTCCGCCTCCACCCGGCGCTTGCGCGCGTGCAGGGCTCTGCTGCGGATCATCAGTACTGCGGCCGCGCCGGCGGCAATGACCGCTGTCGCAACCAGGCACCATATGAGCACGTCTTGATTCATGGAAACCTTCCCGGCGCGTGGCATGCAGTCATCGGCGGACAGGCCCGGGGAATCCGTGTCACATCCGCTGGGAGCTGCATCACCGCTGTCGCGCGATGCACAGGCCGACCTCTCCTCAGCACCTAGGGTCCGTCGTCCGGATCGCGCCGCAGACGCGGGCCCCGGCGCACGGGCAGGCCCCGGGGTCTCCTGCGACCCGCCCCGGGCGGCAGGCCCTAGCCGAGTGGATCACGGTCGTGAACGCCGGAAGGCTATCACCGCGCGCCGCCTTGCAAGGGCGGCGCCCTCTATGCCCAAAAAGGCGGCAACGCGCCGGACGGGCAGGAATGTTGTGACGGGTTTCGGTCATCTCCTGGCTCGAAAGGGCCTGTTGGGCAACTCGCCTCGCATATGACACACAGAATTTCATGGAGAGGACGGGAAACTCTCATCAGAACGCGCTCCGAACGATGCTTTTGCGACCCGGTGGCTGGATCCGGACAGACCACAGCGCCGCTTGTCCCCACCCGGACCGGGTGGGGACAAGCGGCGCTGCGGGGGCGGGACTTCGCCGCCGGCCCCGAGGATCTGCCGACGTGCTCTTCCGGCCGTCCGGGGCGGAGGGCTCCGCAGTCCGGTGCCCGTCGCGGTCTCAGCCCGCGGTGACCGTCTCCCGGACGGTGCCGTCCGCACCGGCCACCAGTACCGGGGTCGCGGGGCCGCCGAGATCCCGGACCGCCGCCAGGTCCTCGGCCGGCACCGACTCCGCCTCCGTCACCACCGCCGCCGCCTCCAGCGACTTCGCCCCGGAGGCCACCGCCATCGCCACGGCCGTGCGCAGGGCGCTGAGCTTCAGGGAGTCCAGGTCGACGGTCCCGGCGACGTACGTGCGGCCGGTCTCGTCGCGTACGGCGGCACCCTCGGGGACGCCGTTGCGGGCGCGGGCCGAGCGGGCCAGGGTGACGATCTTGCGGTCCTCGGGGCCGAGGTCGGTGATGTCGGTCATGGACAGAGCATACGGAGGCACCACGCCGCCGGCCCCGGCGCCGGGTGCCTCCCCGCCGCCTCCGCGACAGCGCCGGGCGGCGCGGTCAGGGCCGGTCGAGGCGGAGCCGCTCCGCGCGGGGCAGGCCGGCGACGACGAGGTCGTACGAGTCCTCGATCAGCTCCCGGACGAGGCGGTCCGGGAGCGCGCCCGCCGGACCGCCGTCCACGGTCACCGTGTTCCAGTGCCGCTTGTTCATGTGCCACCCGGGGACGATCAGACCCGGGTGCTCGCCGCGCAGCCGGACCGCGTCGTCCGGGTCGCACTTCAGGTTGACGGTGAGCGGGCGCGCGTCCGGGAAGGACAGCGCGAACATCTTGCCCAGCACCTTGAAGACCGAGATCTCCGGGCCGAAGGGGAAGTCCTCCACCGCGGCCTCGAAGGACAGGCAGAAGTCGCGCAGCTCCCCGGGTGTCATGCGGACGCGCCCTCCTCGGCGGACCCGGCCGGGGCCACCGGCTCCACCAGCACCGTCACGATCTTGTTCCGGCGGCCCGCGGCGGCCTCCGCGGTCAGCCGCAGCCCGCGCCCGTCGGGCAGCTCGACGACCGAGGTGGCCCCGGCGATCGGCACCCGGCCGAGCGCCTTCGCCAGCAGCCCGCCGACGGTCTCCACGTCCTCGTCGTCGAACTCCTCCAGCCCGTACAGCTCGCCGAGGTCGCCGATGTCCAGCCGGGAGGTGACCCGGTAGCGGTCCTCGCCCAGCTCCTCCACGGGCGGCAGCTCACGGTCGTACTCGTCGGTGATCTCGCCGACGATCTCCTCGAGGACGTCCTCGATGGTGACGATGCCGGCCGTGCCGCCGTACTCGTCGATGACGACGGCGACGTGGTTGTGCTCCTTCTGCATCTCGCGCAGCAGGTCGCCGGCGTTCTTGGTGTCGGGCACGAAGAACGCCGGGCGCATCGCCGTGGACACCAGGTCGCCCTCCGCCTCCCGGCTGATGTGCGTCCGGCGCACCAGGTCCTTCAGGTACACGATGCCGACGATGTCGTCCTCGCTGTCACCGGTGACCGGTATGCGGGAGAAACCGGAGCGCAGGGCGAGGGTGAGGGCCTGGCGGACGGTCTTGTACCGCTCGATGACGACGAGGTCGGTGCGCGGCACCATGACCTCCCGCACCAGGGTGTCGCCCAGCTCGAACACCGAGTGCACCATGCGGCGCTCCTCGGCCTCGATCAGCGACTCCTTCTCGGCGAGGTCGACCAGCGCCCGCAGCTCCGCCTCGGAGGCGAAGGGGCCGCGGCGGAAGCCCTTGCCGGGGGTGAGCGCGTTGCCGAGGAGGATCAGCAGCGACGGGATCGGGCCCATCACCCGGTCCAGCGGCACCAGCACGTACGCCGCCGCCGTCGCCGTGTTCAGCGGGTGCTGGCGGCCGATGGTGCGCGGGGACACCCCGACGGCCACGTACGACACCAGCACCATCACCGCGATGGCGATCACCAGCGCCTCGCCGGTGCCGTCGAACTCCTTCAGGCAGGCGTAGGTGACCAGCGCGGCGGCGGCCATCTCGCAGGCGACGCGGACCAGCAGCGCCACGTTGAGATAGCGCGTCGGGTCGGCGGCGACCTTGGCCAGCCGGGCGCTGCCGCGCCGCCCCGAGCGCACCGCCTCCTCGGCGCGGAAGCTGGACACCCGGGCCAGGCCGGCCTCCGCGCACGCGGCGAGCCAGGCGACGACGACCAGGGCGACGGCGCCGGCGACGAGGGGGAGGCTCATGAGACGGTCGGGGCCGGGGACGGGCCGGTCAGGCCCTTCTCCGCACGCCAGCCGTCCACGATGGCGGCCTGCAGACCGAACATCTCGGCCTTCTCGTCGGGCTCCTCGTGGTCGTAGCCGAGCAGGTGCAGCACCCCGTGGACGGTGAGCAGCTGGAGCTCCTCGTCCATGGAGTGCCGCGTCGGCGCCTCCCTGCCCTGCCGCTCGGCGACCTCCGGGCAGAGCACGATGTCGCCGAGCAGCCCCTGCGGCGGCTCTTCCTCGTCCTTCGACGGCGGACGCAGCTCGTCCATCGGGAAGGACATGACGTCCGTCGGACCGGGCAGGTCCATCCACTGGATGTGGAGCTGCTCCATGGCGTCGGCGTCCACGACGATCACCGAGAGCTCGGAGAGCGGGTGGATGCGCATCCGCGCGAGCGCGTAGCGGGCGATGTCGAGGATCGCCTGCTCGTCGACCTCGGTTCCGGACTCGTTGTTGACGTCGATCGACATGGTCGCGCTGGTCTACTTCCCCTTGGCCTTGGCACCGCTTCTCGGTGTCCGGCCGCCGTTGTGGCCGCCGTTCTCGGTGCCGTTCCTGCTGTCGTACTGCTCGTACGCGTCGACGATACGGCCCACCAGCTTGTGCCGGACGACGTCGTGGGACGTCAGCCGGGAGAAGTGGACGTCCTCGACGTCCTCCAGGATGTCCTGCACCTGCCGCAGACCCGACTTCGTGCCGCCGGGCAGGTCGACCTGCGTGACGTCACCCGTGATCACGATCTTCGAGTCGAAGCCGAGCCGGGTCAGGAACATCTTCATCTGCTCGGGGCTCGTGTTCTGGGCCTCGTCCAGGATGATGAAGGCGTCGTTGAGGGTCCGGCCGCGCATGTACGCCAGCGGCGCGACCTCGATCGTCCCGGCCGCCATCAGCCGCGGGATCGAGTCCGGGTCGAGCATGTCGTGCAGCGCGTCGTACAGCGGGCGCAGATACGGGTCGATCTTCTCGTAGAGCGTGCCGGGCAGGAAGCCGAGACGCTCGCCGGCCTCGACCGCCGGGCGGGTCAGGATGATGCGGTTGACCTGCTTGGACTGCAGGGCCTGCACCGCCTTGGCCATCGCCAGGTAGGTCTTGCCGGTGCCCGCGGGGCCGATGCCGAAGACGATGGTGTGCTTGTCGATCGCGTCCACGTACCGCTTCTGGTTCAGCGTCTTGGGGCGGATCGTGCGGCCGCGCGAGGACAGGATGTTCTGCGTGAGCACCTGGGCCGGGGTCTCCTGGCCGTCGCTCTCCCCGTTCTCGCTCGCCTTGAGCATGGCGATCGAGCGTTCCACTGCGTCCTCCGTCATCGGCTGCCCCGTGCGCAGCACCAGCATCATCTCGTCGAACACGCGCTGGATCATGGCGACCTCATGGGCGTCGCCCACCGCGCTGATCTCGTTTCCCCGGACATGGATGTCGGCCGCCGGGAAGGCCGTCTCGATCACGCGCAGGAGGGAGTCGCCGGATCCCAGAACGGTCACCATGGGGTGCTGGGCGGGGACGGTGAACTGTGCTCTCGCCTGCCCCTGCGCGGGGGTGTGAGCTGAGGGTGTCTGAGTCATGGGCCGGCGCTCGAGGCCTGCACGTCCTCCTCTGCGGCTGGAACGCCGCGTGACGGGTGAGTCTGCTGTCTCCAGCGTACGACTCCCCGCCGACAGCACCCAGAGCTTTTGTACGACCGGCCTCCGGGAGCGGCCGCAACCCGGCCGGGAATCCCCGGCGCGGGGCGCGGACGTGCCCGGCGAAACGGGTGGGGGCGGCCCCGGTCGCCGGGGCCGCCCCCCCCCGGGCCGGTTCCGCGATGCGCGGATCACCCGCGCCCCTCACACCCGTCCCTCATCCCCCCAGGAGGCCGACGCCCCCACGCCTCGTCGGCGTCACGCCCCCTCCTTCAGCACCCGCGAGATCAGCCGGCGCTGCTCGTCCGTCAGCCGGGGGTCGGCCGCGTACACCGTCCTGCCGTCCACGGTGATCTGGTAGCTGAACCCGTCCGGCACCCCCACCGGCGGCGCTCCCCGCCCTTCGGCGACCGCCCGCTCGGCCAGGGCGTGCCACTCGTCCGCGTCGGGGCGTCCCGCGGTGTCGACCTCCGCGTGGCGTTCGATGCCCGCGAAACCTCCTGTGCGCCTCACCTGAATCCGCATGGGACCGTGTCTAGTACGGAACTACCGCGTGCGCACCCCGACCTGTTCCCAGCCCTTGCGCACCGCGTCCAGTTCGTCCGCGTCGCCGTAGCGCTCCCGGGCGGCCTTCACCGTCAGCGTCGCGAAGTCCGTGAACGACGCGTCCTGACGCAGCTCGCCCCCCGTCAGCACGTCGTACCAGATCTGGCCCGCCCGCTCCCAGGCGTGGCCGCCCAGCTCCGTGGCGGTGAGGTAGAAGGCGTGGTTGGGGATGCCGGAGTTGATGTGCACGCCGCCGTTGTCACGGCCGGTGCGCACGTAGTCGTCCATCGTCGCGGGCTGCGGGTCCTTGCCGAGCACGTCGTCGTCGTACGCCGTGCCCGGGGCCTTCATCGAGCGCAGCGCCACCCCCGTCACGCGCGGGGCGAGCAGCCCGGCGCCGATCAGCCAGTCGGCCTCGGAGGCGGTCTGGCCGAGCGAGTACTGCTTGATGAGGGCGCCGAAGACGTCGGACACCGACTCGTTGAGGGCGCCGGGCTGGCCGTAGTAGGTCAGGTTGGCGGTGTACTGGGTGACGCCGTGGGCCAGTTCGTGACCGATGACGTCGACGGGGATGGTGAAGTCGAGGAAGATCTCCCCGTCCCCGTCGCCGAAGACCATCTGCCGGCCGTCCCAGAAGGCGTTGCTGTACTCGCGGTCGTAGTGCACGGTCGCGTCCAGCGGCAGTCCGGCACCGTCGATGGAGTCGCGCGCGTACGCCTTCAGGAACAGCTCGAAGGTGGCGCCGAGCCCCGCGTAGGCGCGGTTGACCGTCGCGTCCTGGCCGGGTTCCTCACCCTCGCCGCGCACCTTGTGGCCGGGCAGGTCGGTGCCGTTCTGCGCGTCGAAGACCGTGCGGTGCGGCTTGCCGGCCTCGGCACCGGCGCGCGGGGCCGCCGCGGGGGCGCCGGTGACGGCGGTCAGGCCGCGCCGGGTGCGCTCGAAGGCGTCGCGCTGCAGCGTGCGGCGCGCGGGCCCGGCGAGCACGGGATCCTCGTGCTGGGCGAGCCGGTCGAGGACGTGGGGCGGAACGATGGTGCAGAAGACGGGCTCGAAGCCTTTGGTGGTCGCCACGCCTGCAACCATCGCAGTATGTAACGGAATTGTCACTAGTTGTAACCAGGATCGGTGAAACGCGTCCCCGGAAAGGCCCGGTGACCGGCGAGGAGTGGTATACGCCGCTTTTTGTCCCGGTTCCCTCCGTGGTCCCGCATACTGAAACGGACCCGCGTGACCGGCGTGGCTCGGCTAAGGTGCTGGGCATCATGCGTTTCGGGCTGCTTCTCCTTAGCTGCCGCGGCGAGGGCCTGTAGAGGCCGACTCCCTCCCCGCGGAGCTTGGTGGTGCCGTCGGCCGTCCTTCCGGACACGCGGACGTCGCGGAGACCGTGCCACCGCGGACATCACGAGGAGCTCACGCCATCATGGCCAACCGCCAGCAGCCCAGCCCCATGCCGACCGCCAAGTACCGAGGCTACGAGCAGGTCGACATCCCCGACCGCACCTGGCCCGACCGGCGCATCACCGCCGCCCCCCGCTGGCTCTCCACCGACCTGCGCGACGGCAACCAGGCGCTGATCGACCCCATGTCGCCCGCCCGCAAGCGCGCGATGTTCGACCTGCTGGTCAAGATGGGCTACAAGGAGATCGAGGTCGGCTTCCCGGCCTCCGGCCAGACCGACTACGACTTCGTACGCTCCATCGTCGAGGACCCGGACGCCATCCCGGACGACGTCACCATCTCCGTGCTGACCCAGGCCCGCGAGGACCTGATCGAGCGCACGGTGGAGTCCCTGAAGGGCGCCCGGCGGGCCACCGTCCACCTGTACAACGCCACCGCCCCCGTCTTCCGCCGCGTCGTCTTCCGCGGCTCCAGGGACGACATCAAGCAGATCGCCGTCGACGGCACCCGGCTGGTCATGGAGTACGCCGAGAAACTGCTGGGCCCCGAGACCGAGTTCGGCTACCAGTACAGCCCCGAGATCTTCACCGACACCGAGCTGGACTTCGCCCTGGAGGTCTGCGAGGCGGTGATGGACACCTACCAGCCCGGACCCGGCCGCGAGATCATCCTCAACCTGCCCGCCACCGTGGAGCGTTCGACGCCGTCCACGCACGCGGACCGCTTCGAGTGGATGCACCGCAACCTGTCCCGCCGCGAGTACGTCTGCCTCTCCGCCCACCCGCACAACGACCGCGGCACCGCCGTCGCCGCGGCCGAACTGGCCGTCATGGCCGGCGCCGACCGCGTCGAGGGCTGCCTGTTCGGCCAGGGCGAGCGCACCGGCAACGTCGACCTGGTCACCCTGGGCATGAACCTGTTCTCCCAGGGCGTCGACCCGCAGATCGACTTCTCCGACATCGACGAGATCCGCCGCACCTGGGAGTACTGCAACCAGATGGAGGTCCACCCGCGCCACCCGTACGTGGGCGACCTGGTCTACACGTCCTTCTCCGGCTCCCACCAGGACGCCATCAAGAAGGGCTTCGACGCCATGGAGGCCGACGCGAAGGCCAAGGGCGTCACCGTCGACGACATCGAGTGGGCCGTCCCCTACCTGCCGATCGACCCGAAGGACGTCGGCCGCTCCTACGAGGCGGTCATCCGCGTCAACTCCCAGTCCGGCAAGGGCGGCATCGCCTACGTCCTGAAGAACGACCACAAGCTGGACCTGCCGCGCCGGATGCAGATCGAGTTCTCGAAGATCATCCAGGCCAAGACGGACGCCGAGGGCGGCGAGATCACGCCCGCCGCCATCTGGGAGGTCTTCCAGGACGAGTACCTGCCCAACCCGGACAACCCCTGGGGCCGCATCCAGGTCGCCAACGGCCAGACCACGACCGACCGCGACGGCGTCGACACCCTCACCGTCGAGGCCACCGTCGACGGCGAGGAGACCACCCTGGTCGGCACCGGCAACGGCCCGATCTCGGCGTTCTTCCACGCCCTGCAGGGCATCGGCATCGACGTACGCCTGCTGGACTACCAGGAGCACACGATGAGCGAGGGCGCCTCCGCGCAGGCCGCCTCGTACATCGAGTGCGCCATCGGCGACAAGGTCCTGTGGGGCATCGGAATCGACGCGAACACGACGCGCGCCTCGCTGAAGGCGGTCGTCTCCGCCGTCAACCGCGCCACCCGCTGACCAGCCGAATCGGTGGTTCAAGGCCCCGTCCGCCGGGAAACGGCGGGCGGGGCCCGCGTCGTATACCGGCCATCTCCACGGCGAGGTCACGGAAAGGTCTCGTCAGGGGTACTGACTCCACACCGGCGATGTGGCTAACATCACGCAAGCGCGGCGATGTGGCCGCGCGGTTACGGAGGTGCGACGTGCTGCCTGGACGGGGACGAGACGACCGAGCTGCCCGGCTGCCGCGCATCCTGGGGACCCGCACCGCCTGGACACCCGTCGGCGACGGCGAGTTCTTCTGCCCCGGATGCGGGGGAGACCGCAACTACCAGCGCCTCGCCGGGCGCCGCCGCTTCACCCTGCTCGGCGTGCCCCTGCTGCCGCGCGGGGAGTCCGCGCCGACCGTCGAGTGCGCCTCCTGCGGCCGCCACTACGGCACCGACGTCCTCGACCACCCCACCACCACCCGCTTCTCCGCGATGCTCCGCGACGCCGTCCACACCGTCGCCCTCGCGGTGCTCGCCGCCGGCGGCGCCTGCTCCCGCAGCGCCCTGGAGACGGCGGCCGTCGCCGTGCGCGCGGCGGGCTTCGAGGACTGCACCGAGGCGCAGCTCGCCGCGCTGGTGGAGGCGCTGGAGGCGGACACCGGACGGGTGCGCGACGAGCCCTGCGTGCCCGGTCTGGCCATAGAGCTGCACGAGGCGCTGGACCCGCTGGCCCCGCACCTCGCCCCCGCCGGCCGCGAATCGGTCCTCCTGCAGGGCGCTCGCATCGCCCTGGCCGACGGCCCCTACACCCCCGCCGAACGCGACGTCCTGGCCACGGTCGGCGCGGCCCTGACCATCTGCTCCGCCGACGTGACCCGGCTGCTGGAATCGGCGGGGACGCCTTCCTGAGGGAGGCCCGGCCTCCCGCCGCGGCTCAGTGCCCCCCGATGAGATCGAGGCGCAGGACGTGGCGGTCCATGCCGGGCCCGAAGTAGTCACGGCGCAGACCCCCGTCGGGTTCCTCGGGGGTGAAGCCCAGGGAGCGGTAGAGCAGGATCGCCGCGTGGTTGGCGGGCTCCACGGTGAGCCGGACCCGTTCGATGCCGTCCCGGCGCAGCCGGGCCAGGATCTCCGTCATCAGCTCCCGCCCCAGTCCGTGCCGGCGGCGGTCCCGCGCCACGCACAGCCCGAGGATCCAGCTGTCACGGCCCAGCGCCGGCGCCGTCGTGGCGGCCAGCACGTAGCCGCGCAGCCGGCCCCCGCCGTCGTCGAGGACCAGGAAGTGGTCCGCGTACATGTCGTAGAGCTGGCGCAGCAGGAAGCCGGGGTAGGCGACCTCCTGGAAGACCTCCTCGTCGAGCCGCCGCAGTTCGGGCAGGTCGGACTCCCGGGCCGTGCGCAGGACGGGCGGCAGCGCGTCGGGGAACGGTCCCTGTTCCGTGAGCCGCCCGTGGCGGTCCAAGGCGCGTTCCAGCGGTTCGGCGGTCATGCGGCCCCCCAGTCGGACATGCGGACGTCAACTCGACGGGCACCGGTGCCACGCACTCGATGGAGTGAGGGGTCCCGCTGGCGGCCGGTGCTCCTTCTGGCTAGAGTGAGCGCCCAACTCACGCTGTGCAAGCGAGAGTTAAGGTGTGCGACGGTGCGCCTGACGTGCGCCCGGTGGATGAGGACTGGCGGGTTCCCGGCTGTCCGGATGCGCCCGGGAGGCCTATCTTGCGAGCAAGGGGACGCCTCTCAACCGGCCGGCGTCCACAGGACCTGCCCGCGCGGTACACGGTCTTGTCCACGAACGAACGGAACGCGGCAGGGTGACTATGGATCGCAATGCCGACGCGCCTTGGTCGAAGTTCGACCCAGAGGTGTATGTCGACAACAACTACCGGACCCCGCTCGAGGTCGACCGGCTGATCGTGCGCCTGATGCGCGACTACTTCAGCCGCTGCTTCGACGGGACCGGACCGGCTCTCGTCCGGGGTGTCGACGTCGGCGCCGGCGCGAATCTCTATCCCGCGCTGTCCATGCTGCCCTGGTGCGAGAAGATCCTCCTGCTCGAATACGCAGGTCCGAACGTCGAGTACCTCAAGCGGCAGGCCTCCGCCCAGGGATACGACACCGCCTGGGACGCCTTCTGGCAGGAGCTCGCCGACGCCCCTGCCTACCGCGGCATCGAACCGAGGTCACGGTTCAGCGAGATCGTCCAGGTGGAGAGCGGCAACCTCTTCGACCTCGACGGAGCGCGCCGCTGGGACCTCGGGACGATGTTCTTCGTCGCCGACTCCATGTCCGAGTGCCCCGAGGAGTTCCAGCGGGGCGTGCGGTGCTTCATGAACGCGCTGGGCGAAGGCGCCCCCTTCGCCGCCGCCTTCATGAAGGAATCGGTCGGCTACCGGGTCGGCGACCAGCGGTATCCGGCCTACCGGGTGAACGAGGACCGGGCCAGGGAGAGCCTGCTGCCCTTCACCAAGGAACTGGAGATCCACGACCTGCACCACGTGGTGCGACCGGGGCACGAGGGAATCCTCCTCGCCCTGGGACAGCGGAACGCGGAGATTGCCACCCCCTGAGAAGGGGGACCATGTCGGAACGCGGACTGTCGGGCACACGGTCCGGCGCACGGCAACGAGATCTGTACGAGGGGTACGGGGATGCAGATCAAGCCACGCCAGCACCTGTTGGACATCTGGCAGGCCATGGCCCGCCATTCGTTCGTCGACGGGAAACTGGTCCAGGGGGAGACCGACGGGCTGAGCAGCGTCGCGGACGCGGAGCGGCTGCTCTGCCTGCTGTATCCGGCCACCGAGGTGCCCGCGTTCCGCCTCGACAAGCCCGACACCACCGAACGCGACGTGCTGCGCGCGCTGGAGCGGCTCGGGACCCGGCTCGAGATCCCCGCCAACCTGATCACCGCGCTGACCCAGTTCATGCGCACGCACACCGGCCCCGACGGCAGCCCCACCTTCTCCGGCGGCCACTACTTCAAGCCGGCCGATCCCGAAGGACGACTCGCCCACGAACAGGGCGCGTTGGGGGTGGTGGACTCCTACTCCATGTCCGTCACGCTCTGCCTCGCCACCCTCGGCTACCTCAAGGTCTACGAGACCACCACCACCCGCCCCGAGGTGCTCAGGGCGATCGCCGAGCTGCGGGAGGCCACCAACGCCCGGCTGACCTCCGCGATGATCAGCCTGCTGCGCTCCTTCACCGTCAACGTCTTCGACGCCGAGTCCGAACAGGGCCGTCGGCTGATCCAGGTCATCGGCCAGGGCAGACAGTCCGACCGGATCGCCCTCCAGCAGTTCTCCCGCAGGCTGCGGCCCCTGCGCGCCACCATCATCGAGAGCCTCACCCGCGGCATCCAGTTCGACGAGGGCATCCGGGACGAGAGCCAGCTCTTCGAATGCGGCTGGGCCTGGGGCATCGTCCAGGACGCGCCCAAGGTCACCGACCTGGACATCCAGGTCCCCGGCCAGCCCGACGGCATCGCCGACCGGCTGCCCTACGTGTACTTCACCGTCGTCGCCCTCGACGGCATCCAGGACCTCTTCTCCGACCGCACCCTCACCCTCGGCCTGCTCGACACCGACCAGCAGAAGCTCGCCGAGGCACTGCGCCTGCGCTGGGAACTCAGCCAGCAGTACTGGTCGGCCATCGCCCGCTTCGGCTCCGAGCGCTGGCCCCTGGAGGACCTGCCCTGGCAGACCACCGGCCTGCGGCTGGAGTCCGAGTACTTCTCCCTCACCGTCGCCGCCATCCTCGTCCACGACCTGGTCCGCCGGAAGGCCACCGACGACGACCTCACCCGCACCGTCGCCATCATGGAACGCCTCGCCGACCGCGGCCGCGTCACCAGCCGGATGACCAGGGAGGACCCCACCATCCGCCTGCACAACCCCGGCGTCACCATGCCGCTCGCCGGGTCCGAGCGCTCCGGCGGGCTCCTCCTGTGGCGGATGACCGACTTCTCGGCCCAGCTCCTCAAGCGGATCATCCAGCTCGCCGAACTCTCCCGGAACATCGGCGCACAGGACAGACTGCTCCGCCTCGCCGAGCAGACCTTCGAGCACCTGTGGAACCGGCGGATAGAGGACGACGAGGGCGCCGGCCTCTGGGACAACGTCCGGGCCGTCTACCCCGACGCCCACGACGCCGAACTGCGCATGTCCTGGAGCATCACCGAGCGCGTCACCGAATGCCTCGTCGCCGCCCGCAACCTCTACGAACAGCAGCCCATCCGCAGCCCCGAACTCGCCGGGCTCGCCCGCGAACTGCTCAGCGAGGCCACCCACCTGTTCGGCAAGGAACAACTGGAGGCCTCCACCGCCGCCGACGGAAGCAGAGCCCGCGCGATGCGCAGCATCGAGAGCCGCCTCGACCACGCCCGCAGCCTGGTCGACGAGCGGCCCGCCACCGCCTTCGCCCTCGCCCTGCCCGTCCTCCAGGAACTCGACACCCTGGCCCAGGCCAGGGGCGCGGCCGCACAGGAGGTGTGAGCGTGCTCGTCTTCGCCGCCTCCGACAAGGGAGGCACCGGCCGCTCGGTGACCAGCGCCAACCTGGCCTACCAGCGCGCCCTCACCGGAGACCACGTCGCCTACGTGGACTTCGACTTCGGCTCGCCCACCTCCGCCGCCGTCTTCGACGTGCCCGGCGCCATGCGCGGCACCGAGGAACGCGGCCTCCACTCCTACCTGGAGGGCGAGACCGCCGAACCCGTCAGGATCGACGTGTGGCGGCAGACCGAGCACCCCCTGCTGCGCGCCCGCCCCAACCAGTCCGGCCGGCTGGTCCTGTTCCCCGGCGACGCGGGCGGCGGCGAGTTCGCCACCGGCGACGACGCCCTCGAACGCTGCGTCGACCTGCTGCTGCGGCTGAACGGCGAGTTCGACCTGATCATCGTGGACCTCAGCGCCGGCCGCAGCTACGCCGTCGACATGGTCCTCGCGGCGACCGCCCACCCCCGGATGCGCTTCGTCCCCTTCCGCTGGCTGGTCTTCCACCGCTGGACCCGCCAGCACGTGATCGCCGCCTCCGGACTCGTCCACGGCGAGCACGGCATCATCCGCGGCGGTGTCGACCGCGGCCACGACGAGGATGCGCTGCGCGCCGCCGTCCGCTTCGTGCGGGCCGCCGTGCCCGACCCCGAGTCGCCGCTGTGGTCCCAGGGCTCGCCCGCCCAGGCCGCCTGGATGCAGGCCTGCGACGAGGCGCTGCGCCGGCTCGCCGCCGAACACCGCATCGGCGACAGCGTCGTCCTCGGCATCGTGCCGCTGGAACCCATACTCCAGTGGCGCGAACAGCTGATCACCGAGGAGGACGTGCTCTCCACCCAGATCGCCAACAAGGAGACCCTGGAGGCGCTGGAGGAGATCGCCCGGCGCCTGACGGACGACACGCACTGGGGGCGGCCGTGACGCAGACCGGGTTCCGCGAGACCGCCGCCGAGCCGCGCACCGAGGCCGTCCCGCTGGCCCATCTCTCCCTGGAGCTGGGCCACCTCTACATGGAGGACTTCGAGGCCGGCCCCGAACGCCTGCGCCGGCACTTCGCCGAGGTGCGTCCCTGGGCGGAGGCGGCCCGCGCCGCCGCCACCGCCCGCACCGGCGGCAGACGCGCCCGGATCAGCACCTGCTTCCTCATCGACGACTACTTCACCCGATTCTCCACCCCCGCCGAGGTCGTCCCCATGCTCCTGGCGGAGGCCGACCGGGCCGGACTGACCGTCGACTACCTCGCCCGCGAGTCCGGCTGCGCCGTCACCGGCAAGGTGCCCGTCGCCGAGGCGGTGGCCGGCCGCATCGTCGAGTCGCCGCCGCCCGGCAGCTACGGCATGCGGCCGCCCGTCGCGCAGACCGGCTGGCTGGCCAACGGCGAACGCAGCCCCGCCGCCCGCGCCCCGCAGGCGATGAAACGCGCCGCCGTCTGGCAGCCGCCCCGGGAGACCGCGGCCCGCCGCCACTCCGTCTTCCTGGACACCGAACTGTGGAGCGACGACGCCGACGGGCAGCGCACCTGGTCCTGCCCCTTCCTCGCCGCGGTGTGGCAGCTCGCCCGCCTCGGCCTGCTGCGCAACCAGGGCGAGGCCGTCCTCGTCCCCCGGCCGCACACCGCCTCCGGCTTCCCCGACGACTGGGACGAACTGCCCTCGCTGGTGCGGCTCAACCCCGGCGCGGACCCGTTCGCCGCCTACCGGACCTGCTCGGTGCTGCCCAACCGGTTCCTGCCCGTCGAGCACGCCGTCCGCGTGATCCTCGACCAGATCGAGGTCGACCCCGACGCGCTGGACCAGGTCGCCAGGCGGTCCGCCGGCGAGCGGACGGCCGTCCCCGACTCGGTGGCCGACCGTGTCTCCTACGTCTTCTACGCGGGGGCCTGACATGGCGCCGCGGGAGACCACGCCGGGCCCCGTGCTCGCCTGCGGCGAGGTCCGCACCTGCCTGCTGCCCACCCGGCAGGCCCTCGACGTCCGCTCCGCCGTCCAGCTCCTCGGCCTGCGCGCCGACGAACGCGTCCTGCTCTCCGAACGCCCCAACCTCTACGCGCGTTCCCCCGACACCCTCACCGGCGTCGACTGCCCCCTGCCCAGCGCCAACGGCGCCCGGGTCCGCGCCGTCGGCACGGTCACCGCACGGGCCGCGCTCACCGAGGGCCGCGTCCTGCAGACCTCCGCCCACTTCCGCGTCCCCGCCGCCGGCCCCGACCAGCGGCGGCCCTGGGGCCACTACCTGGTGCGGCCCGGCGTCGTCGAACCGCTCGGCAGACTGCCCCGCGACGCGGTCGCCCGGGGCGTTCTCGACGGCGGACGCCACGGCGACCTCGACGTCGGTCTGATCGCCGACGGACTGCTCACCCGGCTGCTGCGCCACCCCCTCCTCGACCACCGGCCGCCCCTGAGGTCCCGCCCCACCCGGCTGCGCTGGGTGGCCCTGCCCGCGGCACCCGGCGAGGGCCCCTCGATCGAGAGCTTCACCCTCGCCGAGGACGAACTGCGCACCGTCCGGCTCCGCGTCCCGGAGCACACCGCCGGCGGCGACATCGCCGGCCTCTGCGACGACCTGGCCCTGCACGACTGGCTGCTCACCACCCTGGTCCGCATGCTCGACGGAATCCGCCTGGGCGCCGGCCCGGAACACGGCCCCGCCGTCGTCGAGGCACTGCGCCCCGCCGTCAACCACCTGCTGCACCTGTGGATGCCGCGGGCCAGGGTGGCCGAGGACCTGGCCGCGCTCTGGGACCCGCTGGAGGAGCGGCCCGGTTTCACCCGCCAGTGGCAGACGCTGGTGCAGCGCATCCGCGACCAGCTCACCCTGCACGCCGTTCCCGCGGCCCACCGGGAGGCCGAACCGGCCACCTAGCGCACGGCACCGCCTCCCACGCACATCCCCGCAGCCCCGATCCGACGCGTATCCCAACGGGGGGAGAAGCGAGATGAGCACGGCACAGTCATCCCGGCCGGACGACACGGCCGGCCCGCCGGACCGTCCGAAGGGCCCGGCGATCTTGGGCCTCGCGGCCCTGAGGGGCGAGTCACCGTGGCCGCGCCGGCTCCTGGCCGGCCTCGTCACGGGCGCGCTCGCCTGGAGCGTCACCGCACTGATCGTCCCCGGCAGCGGCCCGCTGCGGCAGGCCGCCACCGCCGTCCTGTGCGCCTGCGCGACGGTCCTCCTGCCGTACCTCCTCGCCCCCGACCGCCACACCGAGGAGCTCCGCTCCCGGGACCAGCGGCTGCGGGACGCGCAGGCGGAGGAGCACACCCGGCGCGTGGAGGAGCACACCCGCCGGGTGGAGACCGCGCTCGCCGAGCACGCCGCCGCCGTCCGCGACGGCCTCAACCGGTACGACGACGAACTGCGGACCGGCCTGGTCCGGCACACGGAGGACGTGCGGCGGCTCGTCGAGCACCACCTCGCCCAGGCGGCCCGCCGCACCGAGCCCTACCCGGCGCTGGACCGGGCCCGCATCGACGGCGTACCGGAGCTGGCCAAGAGCTTCGCCGAGGTCCTCGCGCCCGGGCCGTCGATCCTCCACACCTTCGTCCGCCTGGAGATGACCCGGGTCGTCGGCCACATGGCGGACCTCACCAACCTGACCGCGGAGTGCCCCGGCGAGAACCACGACTGGATGCTCGCCCTCACCCGCGCCGCCGAGCAGTCCATCTGCGCCACCAGCACCTCCGTCGACCGCGAGTTCTGGAACAGCGAGCCCGCCAGCCGCTATCTCGAGGCCCAGCAGGAGGCGGTCGACGAGCAGGGCGTGACGGTGCGCCGGCTGTTCCTGCTGGAGAGCGCGCGCGAGCTCGACGACCGGCTGCTGCGGCTGTGCGAGGAGCAGGAGCTGCGGCACATCGAGGTCCGCGCCGCGGTCCTGCCCGAACTGCCCCCGCACCTCCAGCGCGGCACCACGAACGACTTCATCCTCTACGACGAGGAGGTGTCCTTCGAGATCGAGCAGGACCTGCGCGACGTCAACGTCCGCACCCGGCTCATCGCCCGCCAGGAACACGTCCGGGACCGGATGAAGCGCTTCCGGGAGCTCTGGGAGGCGGGCATGGGCCTGCGCGAGCTGGAGGTCCGGGTCGACGCCGAGGAGGACGGCAACTGGATGGTCGACCGGGCCTGAACCGGGGCCCGTTACTCCCCGGGGAGTAGCACCGGCCGCGTGTCACCCCCGGCAGTAACCGCCGAATCGCCCTCCGGCCCGACGTACCGGCGTCCCGCCGCCGGAAGTCTGGAGACGTACTCGTCCAGACATCCGACCGGAGGGAGCCCGTCACATGGGGGCCGCAAGGACACGTGCGGGAACGAGCGGGGGACGGCGCCGGGCGGTGCCCTGGCTGGTGCTCGGCCTGTGGATCGCCGTACTGGCCGTCGCCGCGCCGTTCGCGTCGCAGCTGTCGGACGTGCAGCGGGACCGGGCCGTCGACTACCTGCCGGCGAGCGCCGACTCGACACAGGCCGCGAAGCTGCAGGAGCGGCTGCCCGGCGGCGAGGCCACCGAGATGGTCGTCGTCTACCACCGCGACGGCGGGCTGACCGCCGCCGACAAGGCCACCGCCGCCGAGCAGATCGCCGAGATCGCGGGCGCGCACCGGCTGACCGGCAGCCCGGTGGGCATCCCGTCCGAGGACGGCACCACGCTCATGTACCCGGTCGCCAGCAACGAGCCCGGCCAGGACGAGGAGGCGCGGGACGCACTGGTCAACGCCGTGCGCGACGTCGCCCGGGGAGGTGACGGGCTCACCGCGGAGGTCGGCGGTCCGGGCGCGCTCGCCACCGACGCCGCCCAGGTCTACAACTCGCTCGACGGGCCGCTGCTCTACACCACCGCCGCGGTGGTCGCCCTGCTGCTGATCCTCATCTACCGCAGCCCGTTCCTGTGGCTGGTCCCGCTGACCGTCGCGGGCATCGCCGACTACCTCTCCATGGGCGTCGCCTACGGCCTCAACCAGTGGTTCGGCACCTCGGTGTCCGGTCAGAGCGCCGGCATCATGACCATCCTCGTCTTCGGTGTCGGCACCGACTACGCGCTGCTGCTCGTCGCCCGCTACCGCGAGGAACTGCGCCGCATCGAGCGGCCGTACGACGCCATGCTCGCCGCGCTGCGCGGCTGCGGCCCCGCCGTGCTCGCCTCCTCCGGCACCGTCGCCGCCGGACTGCTGTGCCTGCTCGCCGCCGACCTCAACTCCAGCCGGGGCATGGGCCCGCTGGGCACCGTCGGTGTGCTGTGCGCCCTGGTCGCCATGCTGACGCTGCTGCCCGCGGTCCTGGTCCTGCTGGGCCGCCGCGTCTTCTGGCCGCTCGTGCCCCGCTACGGCAGCACGCCCAAGGCCCGCCGGTCGCTGTTCGCCGCGATGGGCGGCTCCGCCGAACGCCGGCCCCGCGCCGTCCTCGTCGGCGGGGCGCTGCTGCTCGGCGCGCTGGCGCTCGGCTCGTTCAACCTGCCCGGCTCCCTCAAGCAGGAGGACTCCTTCACCTCCAGGCCCGAGGCCATCGCCGCCATGGAGACCCTCGCCGCCGCCTATCCGGAGCGCGGCACCCAGCCCATCACCGTCATGGCCCCCGACGACCGCGCCGACGCGGCCCTCGCCGAGGCCCGCGGCGTCCGCGGCGTGGTGAGCGCGGAGAAGGGCCGCAGCGGCGGGGGCTGGACCGAGCTGACGGTGCTGGCCTCCGCCCCGCCCCAGTCGGCGGCCGAGACCGCCACCATCGAGGCCCTGCGCGACAGCCTCGACGGCTCCTACGTCGGCGGGCCCAGCGCCCAGCAGATCGACCTGGAGGACACCAACGCCCGCGACACCGTCATCGTCGTCCCGCTCGTGCTGCTGTCGGTCCTGCTGATCCTCGTGGCGCTGCTGCGGTCCCTGGTCGCCCCGCTGATCCTGGTCGCCGCCGTCGTCGCCGTGTGGGGTGCGGCCCTCGGCATCGGCGGACTCGTCTTCGGGCCCCTGTTCGGCTTCGAGGGCACCGACCCGGGCCTCGGCCTGCTGTCCTTCGTGTTCCTGGTGGCCCTCGGCGTCGACTACGGCATCTTCCTGATGCACCGCATGCGCGAGGAGTCCCTGCGCGGCGCCGAACCGACGCGGGCCGCCCTCACCGCGCTGCGCACCACCGGCGGGGTCATCGCCTCCGCCGGACTGGTCCTCGCGGCCACCTTCGCCGTGCTCACCAGTATGCCGATGGTGCAGCTCGTCGAGCTGGGCTTCGTCATCGCGGTCGGAGTCCTCCTCGACACCTTCCTCGTCCGCACCTACCTGGTGACCAGCGCGAGCGTCGCCCTGCGCCGCCGGGTGTGGTGGCCGGGGCGGCTGTCCCGGGAGCCCGGGGAGCCGGCGCCGGCCGCCGAGCGGGAGCCCGTCGGTGTCTGAGGTGTCCGACGACCGGAGTGCGCCCCTCCCCTCCCGGAGGGGCGCGTCCGTCACGGAGGATGGGCGCGTGCAGGCAACCACTCCGGCGTCCCCGCGTCCCCGTGTCGGTGAGCGGATCATGGCCGTCGTCAACCGTGACCCGCGCACCGTCCCGCACGGCACCCGCAACGACGCCGTGCTCGCCGCGGTCCTCCTCGCCGTGGCCGCCTGTCTGGCGCTGTTCACCGACGAGGGCCGCCGCCCGGACGCCCTGGGGTGGACGCTGCTGGCCGCCGCGCACGTCCCGCTCGTGTGGCGGCGGCGCCGTCCGCTGCTGGTGCTCGCGGCGGTGACGGCCCTGATGGGGCCGTACCACGCCCTGGACAACAACCACGCCGCGGCCGGTCCCGTCTCCTACGTCGCGCTCTACACGCTGGCCGTCACCGGCCGCCCGCTGCGCACGGTCCTGACCGGCGTCGCGGTCCTCACGGTGTCCGTGAGCGTCATGCTCACCGTCAACACCCATCAGGCGGTCGAGCTGCTCCGGATCTCCGGCTGGGTGATCGCCGTCCTCTTCGCCGGCGTCGACGTCCGTTACTACCGCCAGTACGTCGCCTCCATCGTCGAGCGGGCCGAGCGCGCCGAACGCACCCGCGAGGAGGAGGCCCGGCGGCGCGTCGCCGAGGAGCGCCTGCGGGTCGCCCGGGACCTGCACGACCTGCTCGCGCACAGCATCACCCTGATCGGCGTGCAGACCTCGGTCGCCGCGCACGTCCTGACCGCCGACCCGGAGCGGCTGGACCGCGAGGCCGTCGCCAAGGCCCTCGACGACATCGCCGACACCTGCCGGACCGCGCGCGGCGAACTGCGGGCCACGCTGGAGGTGCTGCGCGAACAGGGCACGCCCGACGCCCGCGACCCGCTGCCCGGACTGCACGGCCTGCCCCACCTGGCCGAGGCCGCCCGGCTCGCCGGGGCCCGGGTCGACCTGTCGGTACGCGCCGACGACGTCCCGCCCGCGGTCGGCGCCGCCGCCTACCGCATCGTCCAGGAGGCGCTGACCAACGTCGTGCGCCACGCGGGACCGGGACCGTCGGTCCGCGTCGAGGTGCACGCCGAGCCGGGCGCCCTGCGCCTGTCCGTCACCGACGACGGCCCCGGCGCCGGTGACGGCACCGGCGGCGCCCCCGGTTTCGGGCTGGTCGGCATGCGGGAGCGGGCCCGCAGCGTGGGTGGCACACTCGACGCCGGACCGCGGAACGGGGGAGCGGACGGTTTCGGGGTGACGGCCGTGCTGCCGACGCCCAGGACTTGGGAGAGGGACGGATGACCATACGCGTGCTGCTCGCGGACGACCAGAACCTGGTCCGTGCCGCGTTCGCCCTGCTCGTCGCCTCGGCCCCCGACATGGAGGTCGTCGGGGAGGCGGGCACCGGCCGGCAGGCCGTCGAACTGGCCCGTACCGAACGCGCCGACCTGGTCGTCATGGACGTCCGCATGCCCGACCTCGACGGCATCGAGGCGACCCGGCTGATCGCCGCCGACGAGGACCTCGCGGGCGTCAAGGTGCTCGTCCTCACCACCTACGACACCGACGAGAACATCGTCGAGGCGCTGCGCGCGGGCGCCTCCGGGTTCCTGGTGAAGGACACCCGGCCCGCCGAACTCCTCGACGCCATCCGCACGGTGACGGCCGGCGACGCGCTGCTCTCGCCCGGTCCGACGGCCCGGCTGATCGAGCGGTTCCTGCGCAGCCCCTCGCCGCCGGTGGCGGGCGGTGCCGGACCCGACCGCCTCTCCGCGCGGGAGCGTCAGGTCCTCACCCTGGTCGCCCGCGGCCTCACCAACGCGGAGATCGCCGACTCCCTGGGGCTGAGCCCCCTGACCGCCAAGACCCACGTGAGCCGCATCATGGGCAAGCTGGGCGCCCGGGACCGGGCCCAACTGGTCATCGTGGCCTACGAGTCGGGCCTGGTCACGCCGGGTGGCCGTCAGGCGCAGTAGGTGTCCGCGGCGGGCCGCTGCCCGGTCGCCAGGAAGCGGGAGGCCGTGTCATCGCCGCAGGCGTTGCCGTTGGCGAGGTAGGGGTTGTGGCCGGTGGAGTTCACGGTGACCATGACCGCGCGCGGACCGAGTGCCTCCCGCATCTTCAGGGCGCCGTCGAGGGGGGTGGCGACGTCCCGCTCGTTCTGGAGCAGCAGGATGTTGGACGGCCCCTCGTCAGTGATCCGCACCGGTGCCTCACGGGGCGGGTACGGCCAGGCGGCGCACAGCATGGCGTTGCGGGGCATTCCGGCGGTGAGCGGGTACTTGGCGCGGCTCTCGGCGACACCCTTCTCGTACACGGCCTGGGACTTGGGCCAGGACACGTCGTTGCACAGCGTCCCGGCGCCCACGGCGGTGACGTTCTGCAGCACGGCCTCGGGCGGCACCGCGGGCGCGGGCGGCACGGTGCCCTGCTGTGCGGCCCGCATCAGCCGGGCGAGCGTCGGATAGCGGCTGGGGGAGTAGAGGCTGTCCAGCATGGTCTGGCGCAGCACATTGCCGTTCAGCTCCTCCGGGTTGGCTCCGGGCCAGGGCAGGGGCTCCCGGTCCAGCCGGGCGGCGAGCCGCAGGAACATCGGCCGCACGTCGGCGGCACTGCGCGCCAGGCGGTCGGGGTTCCCGGGCTCGGACGCCCAGGCCGCGAAGTGCGGGAAGGTGTCCTCGACACCCTGCTCGTGCGCGGCCAGCCAGGCGCGGTTGACGCGGGTGGGGTCGGGGTTGTCGACGCTGTCCAGCACCACGCGGTCGGTGCGGCGCGGGAACATCTGCGCGTACACCGCCCCCACGTACGTCCCGTACGACGTCCCCCACGCGGAGATCTTCCGCTCACCGAGCGCGGCCCGGAGGAGGTCGATGTCGCGGGCCTCGTTGGCAGTGCTGAGGTGTTTGATCAGCTCGCCGCCGTTGCGGGCGCAGGCGTCGGCCATGCGGCGGGCGGTGGCCATGTTCGCGTCCACCGAGCCGTCGGGGGCGGGCCAGGGGCGGAGCCTGGAGGTGGCGAGGTCGCCGTGTTCCAGCCCGCAGTCGACGGGGGTGGAGGGAGCGAGCCCACGCGGCGCGAACCCGATGAGGTCGTAGGCGTCCCGGACGCTCTGTGGCAGCTTCTGGCCCTTACCGGAGGGGTCGTTGAGGCTGGAGCCACCCGGCCCGCCGGCGATGAGCATCAGGGCGCCGCGCCGGGCATCCGGATTCTCACTGCGGATACGCGAGACGGCGATGTCGATGCGGGGGCCGTTCGGGTCGGCGTGGTCCATGGGGACCCGGAGGGTGGCGCACTGCTGACGGGGGTCGAGGCCGGTGCCCTCGCAGACCGTCCAGGCGAGGGGCTCGGACGGGCCGGCGGTGGCAGAGGCGGTCACGGGTGCGGTGATGCCGAGGAGAGCCGTGGACACGCCGACGATGGCGGCGTTGCGGATGGTTCGCGTGCGCTGCGTCATGTGACGAGCCTCGCGGATGTCCGAGGCCCTCCCCATCCGGGCAACAACCTGAAACGCAGGGGGGATTACCCCAATACGGCTGTCGGGGTTCTCCCTCGGGACGTCACACGAAGAAGCTGTCGTGCCGGACCTGGAACTCCCTCAGTTCCTCGCCGCCGCGCTGCGCGAACTCGGCGACGCGCTCGAAGTACTCCTCGCGCGGTGCGCCCGGGGAGAAGAGCATCAGCATGGACACGGGGTCGTCGCTGTCGTTCCTGAAGGCGTGCAGTCCGCCGACCGGCACGTACAGGAAGTCGCCCTGGCGTCCGGTGACCCAGCGCTCGCCGTCGTAGAGCTCGACCTCGCCGGACAGGACGTAGAAGGACTCGGAGATGCTCCGGTGGAAGTGCGTCCTTGCGCCGGGCGCCTTGGGGCCCATGTCGATCTTGTACAACCCGAACTCCCCGCCGGTGGAGGCGTGGCTCGCGAGGTAGTGGGTGGTCGTGCCACCCGGGGAGACGACGTCCGGCGGGGTGCCGGCACCTCTGAACACGGCGTTGATCTCGCCCTTCTCCCCGAGGTAACGCGGCTCCGGGTACGACATGGGAGTGCCCCCTTCGTTTCGTGCGCTGCGGGTCCGCGGGCAATCCTCGCGCACGGGGGCGCTGCGGTCATCGTCCGGCAGGCCGAGAGGGGAGGGAGGCGGAAGGTGTGGGCCCTGGGGCCGTGTGCCGGCGAGTGGCCGCGGGGACGTCCTTCACCCGGCTCGCGGAGGCACGGCACCGGCGAGGAGGCGGACGCCCCCGACGGTGCGCACGAACTCCGTCCAGGCCGCCGCCCCCACGACGATCACCGGCCCGGCGTCCACCTTGCTGTCACGGACCGGGACGACCCCGGGGACGCCGTCGGCGACCTCGACGCAGCTACCACCCTCGCCGTTGCTGTAGCTGCTCTTCCGCCAGCGGGCGGCACCGGGGAAGTCGTACGCGACTTCGACGCAGTCGCCGCCGTTGCCGTCGCTGTAGCTGCTCTTCGTCCAGCGGGCGTTGGTCAGGTCGTACTCGCGCATCGTCTGTGGTCCTCCACCGCCGACTCGATCCGGGCCAGGGACGCCTCCGGCGACAGCGCGGCGGCCCTGAGCAGATCGTATGCCGAGTGCACTCGCTTCACTACGGCTGGATCGTCCAGCAGATTTCCCGAATACACGGCTTCTGTATAGACCGTTGGGGGAGCGTCCTCGAACTCCATGAGCTTCAGGGACCCCGTCATGACGGGATACGCTCCCGCCGCGAAAGGCAGCACCTGCGCCAGCACCGTGCGTGCCCGCACCAAGGTGGCGATGTGCTCCAGTTGGTCGGCGATCACCGTCGGTCCGCCGACGGGGGTGCACAACACACTTTCGTGCAGGATCACCCAGTACACGGGACGGGCAGCGTCCGCGAGAATCCTCGCCCTCTCCCGGCGGCCGGACACCTTCTCCTCGATGTACTCGTCCGGAGCGAACGGGTTCATCGCCAACGTCACCGCTCGCGCGTACGCCGACGTCTGCAACAGTCCCGGAACCAGTGCCGGCGCGAACTCAGAGATCTTCGTCGCGAGCGCCTCCAGCTCCGCCACCGCCGCGAAGTAATCCGCATACCGAGGGTCATCAATCAGTTTCCGGCACAGTCGCTCGAAAATACCGTCGGTTTGCAGTACGGCGTCGATCCGCTGGGCCACGTCCAACTGCGGTTTGCGAATCGCCTGTTCGAACTGGCCGATGTAGCCGCCGGAGACGAATACCCGCTGGCCCAGCTCGGCTTGGGTGATGCCGGCGTCCTCGCGTCGCCGCTTGAGTTCCGTGCCGAAGAACTCCCAGGCCGCCTGCCGCGAACCGTTGGCCATAACCAAACCCCCTGCACTGACCCGCACTTGTAGGGCGCGGACTCCTGCCGAGTGTAGACACGGAGAGGCATTCTTGGGTCACGAAGAGTGAAACCGGAAAGGGAAGGGGAGCACGGTGGAGGCAGCACACTCGGCGTTCTGTGCCGAAGAAGCGGAGGCAACGGTGAAAGAATTGCGCGCAGCACTCGCGGAGGCGGGAATTACTCTTCCGTCGCTCGGGCTGGACCCGGTGAGTCTTGCGCGGGAGGCACCGTGTCCCCTCGTCGAATTGGGCCGCTGTTCCGTGGAGACCGCGCGGCGCCTCGCGGCGGTGTTGCGATGATCATGCCGCCGGTCGGGTCCCACGCCGTCGACACCCGCAGCGGCCGGGTCGGGATCGTCATGGGGCACGAGGGGCCGTACGTCCAGCTGCGGCCGTACGGCGGAGGGCGGGAGTGGGACGCCGATCCGGGTGACGTACGACACGCCACCCTGGCCGAGCGGCTCAGCGCGGCGACGGCGTACGCCAACGCCAGAAGCCGGGGCGAGGTGCCCTGAGGCATGCGGGAGAATGGGCTCCATGAGTCTGTTCCGCGACGACGGCATCGTGCTGCGCACCCAGAAGCTGGGTGAGGCGGACCGGATCATCACGTTGCTCACGCGCGGTCACGGACGCGTACGCGCCGTGGCCCGCGGGGTGCGGCGCACGAAGTCGAAGTTCGGGGCGCGGCTGGAGCCGTTCTCGCACGTGGACGTGCAGTTCTTCTCGAAGGGCAGCGAGCTGGTCGGGCGCGGGCTGCCGCTGTGCACGCAGAGCGAGACCATCGCGCCGTACGGCGGCGGGATCGTCACGGACTACGCGCGCTACACCGCCGGGACGGCCATGCTGGAGACCGCCGAGCGGTTCACGGACCACGAGGGCGAGCCGGCGGTGCAGCAGTACCTGCTGCTGGTCGGCGCGCTGCGGACCCTCGCCCGGGGCGAGCACGCGCCGCACCTCGTCCTCGACGCCTTCCTGCTGCGCTCCCTCGCCGTCAACGGCTACGCGCCGACCTTCGGCGACTGCGCGAAGTGCGGCATGCCGGGACCGAACCGGTTCTTCTCGGTCGGTTCGGGCGGCTCCGTCTGCGCGGACTGCCGGGTGCCCGGCAGCGTCGTACCCTCGCCGCAGGCCCTGGAACTGCTCGGCGCGCTCCTCACGGGAGACTGGGCCACCGCGGACGCGTGCGAGGCGCGCTACGTCCGGGAGGGGAGCGGGCTGGTCTCCGCTTACCTGCACTGGCACCTGGAGCGCGGTCTGCGTTCCCTGCGGTACGTCGAGAAGACCTAGGCGAGAAGACCCGGACGAAGTCCTGGCCACGAGGCGGAGCCCTGGCCACAGGCAGAGCACGAGGAGACGAGAGACACATGGCCGTACGCGGTTTCCTGGGGCGTCAGCGCCGGGAGTACAAGGCGCCGGAGCCGCACCCGTCCGGCGCGCGGCCGCCGAGCCTCGGCGAGCTGGTGCCGGAGCACGTGGCGATCGTCATGGACGGCAACGGCCGCTGGGCCAAGGAGCGCGGGCTGCCGCGCACCGAGGGCCACAAGGTCGGCGCCGAGCAGGTCATGGACGTGCTGCAGGGCGCGATCGAGATCGGTGTCGGGAACGTCTCCCTGTACGCCTTCTCCACGGAGAACTGGAAGCGCTCGCCGGAGGAGGTGCGCTTCCTGATGAACTTCAACCGCGACTTCATCCGCAAGTCCCGCGACACCCTCGACGGGCTGGGCGTGCGGGTGCGCTGGGCGGGGCGGATGCCCAGGCTGTGGAAGTCGGTGGCCAAGGAGCTGCAGGTCGCCCAGGAGCAGACCAAGGACAACGACCGGCTGACGCTGTACTTCTGCATGAACTACGGCGGCCGTGCGGAGATCGCGGACGCGGCGAAGGCGCTCGCCGAGGACGTGCGGGCGGGGCGGCTGGACCCGTCGAAGGTCGACGAGAAGACCCTCGCGAAGTACCTGTACTACCCGGACATGCCGGACGTGGACCTGTTCCTGCGCCCGAGCGGCGAGCAGCGGACGTCGAACTACCTGCTGTGGCAGAGCGCGTACGCGGAGCTGGTCTTCCAGGACGTGCTGTGGCCGGACTTCGACCGGCGCGACCTGTGGCGGGCGTGCCTGGAGTTCGCCTCCCGGGACCGCCGCTTCGGCGGAGCCGTCCCCAACGAGCAGCTGCTCGCCATGGAGGGCAGGAGCACGGAGAGCTGAGCCCGTCCGGCGGTCGAGGACGAGGCCGGCAGGCAGAGAGGAGGGACCCGGGGTGTGACCCCGGGCCCCTCCTCGGACTCGGCGGGCTCAGCCGCCGGAGGCGTTCGCGCAGTCCGCGCAGGTGCCGAAGATCTCCACGGTGTGCGCGACGTTGACGTAGCCGTGCTCGGCGGCGATGGCCTCCGCCCACTTCTCGACCGCGGGCCCCTCGACCTCGACGGCCTTGCCGCAGACACGGCAGACGAGGTGGTGGTGGTGGTCGTCGCTGGAGCAGCGGCGGTAGACGGACTCGCCGTCCGCGGTGCGCAGTACGTCGACCTCGCCGGCGTCGGCGAGGGACTGCAGGGTGCGGTAGACCGTGGTGAGCCCCACCGAGTCGCCCTTGTGCTTGAGCATGTCGTGGAGCTCCTGCGCGCTGCGGAACTCCTCGACCTCCTGCAGGGCCGCCGCCACTGCGGCCCGCTGCCGGGTGGAGCGGCCCTTCACGGGCGGTCCAGCGGTCGTCACGGGGTGCCTCCTCACGTCTGCACTGCCGGGGTCATTGTGCCAGCCCCGGCGGCCGGCGGTCAGACGCCGGCTTCGTCGCCGGCCCCCCGGGTGGCCGGGATCCTGCACTCGGCGGGATCCGCGGCGGACCGGGAGAGGGCGGCGGCCCGCGCGCGTCGCCGGGCCAGCGGCGTGGCCAGCGCGGTCAGCGCGATGAACGCGGCGATGGTCAGCAGCACGATCGTCGCGCCGGGCGGCACGTCCTGGTAGTACGAGGTCACCGTGCCGCCGATGGTCACGGTCACGCCGATCGCGACGGCGATGGCGAAGGTCGCGGCGAAGCTGCGGCTGAGCTGCTGGGCGGCGGCCACCGGGACCACCATCAGCGCGGACACCAGCAGCAGCCCGACGACGCGCATCGCGACGGTCACCGTGACGGCGGCCGTGACTGCGGTCAGCAGGTTCAGCGCGCGCACCGGCAGGCCGGTGACCCGGGCGAACTCCTCGTCCTGGCTGACCGCGAAGAGCTGGCGGCGCAGGCCCAGGGTGACCAGCACCACGAAGGCGGCCAGGAGGCAGATCGCGGTCACGTCGGACTCGGAGACCGTCGACAGCGAGCCGAAGAGGTACGAGGTGAGGTTGGCGTTGGAGCCCGTCGGCGCGAGGTTGATGAACATCACGCCGCCTGCCATGCCGCCGTAGAAGAGCATGGCGAGGGCGATGTCGCCGCGGGTCTTCCCGTACCAGCGGATCAGCTCCATGAGGACGGCGCCGAGGACGGAGACCAGGGTCGCCATCCACACCGGGGACCAGGAGAGCAGGAAGCCGAGGCCGACGCCGGTCATGGCCACGTGGCCGATGCCGTCGCCCATGAGGGCCTGGCGGCGCTGGACGAGGTAGATGCCGACGGCGGGGGCGGTGATGCCGACCAGGACGGCCGCCAGCAGGGCCCGCTGCATGAAGGCGTAGTTCAGGATTTCCATCAGCTCAGCAGTCCTGTGCGCATCGGTTCGGCGCCCGCGGGTGCGTGCGGGTGTACGTGGTCGTGGCCGGGCAGGGCGTGCTGGCCGACGGCCTTCGGAGGCGGGCCGTCGTGCAGGACGCAGCCGTCGCGCAGGACGACGGCCCGGTCGATCAGGGGCTCCAGGGGGCCCAGCTCGTGCAGGACGAGCAGGACGGTGGTGCCGGCGGCGACCTGCTCGCGCAGGGTGGCGGCCAGGACCTCCTGGCTGGCCAGGTCGACGCCCGCCATCGGCTCGTCCATGATCAGCAGTTCGGGTTCGGAGGCGAGCGCGCGGGCGATCAGCACGCGCTGGTGCTGGCCGCCGGAGAGGGCGTCCACCGAGTCCTTGGCGCGGTCGGCCATGCCGACGAGGCCGAGGGCGCGGCGCACGGCCTCGTGGTCGGCCCTGCGCAGGACGCCGAAGCGGGCGCGGGAGAGCCGGCCCGAGGAGACGACCTCGGTGACCGTCGCGGGGACGCCGCCCGCGGCCGTGGTGCGCTGCGGGACGTAGCCCACGCGCGCCCAGTCGCGGAACCGGCGCCGCGGGGTGCCGAACAGCTCGATCTCCCCGGCGACGGCCGGTACCTGGCCGATGACCGTGCGCACGGCCGTGGACTTGCCCGAGCCGTTGGCTCCGAGCAGGGCGACGACCTCGCCGCGGCGCACGGTGAGGTCGATGCCGCGCAGGACGGGGCGCGAGCCGAGGTCGGCGCGTACGCCGCGCAGTGCGATGACGGGCTCGGTCATGCCGTCCTCCAACAGGTCTGTCCGGTCGGTCACTTGGCGCCCAGGGCCGTCTGCAGGGCCTTGAGGTTGGCTTCCATGACCTGGAAGTAGTCGTCGCCGCGGGACTTGTCGGTGATGCCCTCGAGCGGGTCGAGGACGTCGGTCTTCAGGTTCGCGTCCTTGGCGACGGTCTTCGCGGTCTCGTCGCTGACGAGCGTCTCGTAGAAGACGGTGGTGACGCCGTCGGCCTCGGCGGTCTTCGCGAGTTCCCTGACCCGGGCGGCGCTGGGCTCGGACTCGGGGTCGAGGCCGCTGATGGCCTCCTCGGTGAGGCCGTAGCGCTCGGCGAGGTAGCCGAAGGCGGCGTGGGTGGTGATGAAGACCTTGGTCTTCGTGTCCTTCAGCCCGGTCTCGAACGCGGTGTTCAGGTCGCCGAGCCTCTTGACCAGGGCCTCGGTGTTCTTCTTGTAGTCGGCGGCGTGGTCGGGGTCGGCCTTCTCGAAGGCCTTGCCGACGCCCTCGGCGACCTCGGCGTACTTGACCGGGTCGAGCCAGATGTGGGGGTCCTTGCCGCCGTGGTCGTGGTCGTGGTCGTGGCCGTGGTCGTGCTCCTCCTCGGCCGCGTGGCTCTCCTCGGCGGCGTGGCTCTCCTCGGCGGCGTGGCCGTGCTCGTCCGTGTGCCCGTGCTCGTCCGCGTGGCCGCCGGCCTCGGTGCCGTGCTCCTCCAGGGAGGTCAGGGAGGCGGCGTCGATCTTGGTCTTGATCCCGGACTGGGCGACGGCCTCGTCGACGGCGGGCTGCAGCCCCTCGAGGTAGAGCGCCGCGTCCGCCTCCTCCAGCTGCGCCCGCTGCTTGGTGCTGACCTCGAGGTCGTGCGGCTCCTGGCCGGGCTGGGTGAGACTGGTGACGTTGACGTGGTCCCCGCCGATCTGCTCGGCGAGGAAGGCCATGGGGTAGAACGACGCGACGACGTCGAACTTGTCCGTGTTGCCCGCCGCCGCGCTGTCGCCGGAGCAGGCCGAGAGGGTCACGAGACCGAGTGCGGCGGCCGCGGTGGCCGCTATGCCGGATATGGAGCGTCGTCGTACGTTCATGACACTCATTTTCAACAAATGTGGAAACCGTTGTCAACAAGCCCCCGAACGGCCCCCGATTTGGCCGGGGGACGCCCCGCGCCGGTAACCTGAGGCATTCTCTGGAAGCATCTCGCTTCGTCGCCCGTCGTCGTAATGAAGAGAGCACCGTGGCCGCCGACAAGATCGACACCATCGTCAGCCTGAGCAAGCGCCGAGGCTTCGTATTCCCCTGCAGTGAGATCTACGGCGGTCAGCGCGCCGCCTGGGACTACGGTCCGCTGGGTGTCGAGCTGAAGGAGAACCTGAAGCGCCAGTGGTGGCGCTACATGGTCACCTCGCGCGAGGACGTCGTCGGCATCGACTCGTCCGTGATCCTGGCCCCCGAGGTCTGGGTCGCCTCCGGTCACGTCGCCACCTTCACGGACCCGCTGACCGAGTGCACCTCCTGCCACAAGCGGTTCCGCGCGGACCACCTGGAGGAGGCGTACGAGGAGAAGAAGGGCCACGCCCCCGAGAACGGCCTCGCCGACCTCAACTGCCCCAACTGCGGCAACAAGGGCACCTTCACCGAGCCCAAGCAGTTCTCCGGCCTGCTCTCCACCCACCTCGGCCCCACCCAGGACAGCGGCTCCGTCGCCTACCTGCGTCCCGAGACCGCCCAGGGCATCTTCACCAACTTCGCCCAGGTGCAGACCACCTCGCGCCGCAAGCCGCCGTTCGGCATCGCCCAGATGGGCAAGTCCTTCCGCAACGAGATCACGCCCGGCAACTTCATCTTCCGCACCCGCGAGTTCGAGCAGATGGAGATGGAGTTCTTCGTCAAGCCGGGCGAGGACGAGAAGTGGCAGGAGTACTGGATGGAGCAGCGCTGGAACTGGTACACCGGCCTCGGCATGCGTGAAGAGAACATGCGCTGGTACGAGCACCCGAAGGAGAAGCTCTCCCACTACTCCAAGCGCACCGCCGACATCGAGTACCGCTTCCAGTTCGGCGGCAGCGAGTGGGGCGAGCTGGAGGGTGTCGCCAACCGCACCGACTACGACCTCGGCGCCCACTCCAAGGCCTCCGGCCAGGACCTCTCCTACTTCGACCAGGAGGCCGGCGAGCGCTGGACGCCGTACGTCATCGAGCCGGCGGCCGGTGTCGGCCGGGCCATGCTCGCCTTCCTGCTCGACGCCTTCGTCGAGGACGAGGCGCCCAACGCCAAGGGCAAGATGGAGAAGCGCACCGTGCTGCGCCTCGACCCGCGCCTCGCGCCGGTGAAGGTCGCCGTGCTGCCGCTCTCCCGCAACCCGGAGCTGTCGCCCAAGGCGAAGGGGCTCGCCCAGGCGCTGCGGCAGAACTGGAACATCGAGTTCGACGACGCCGGCGCGATCGGCCGCCGCTACCGCCGCCAGGACGAGATCGGTACGCCGTTCTGTGTCACCGTCGACTTCGACACGCTGGACGACAACGCGGTGACCGTGCGCGAGCGGGACACGATGAAGCAGGAGCGCGTGTCGCTGGACCAGATCGAGGGGTACCTCGCGACGAGGCTCGTCGGCTGCTGACGTTCTCCGTCACGGGCGTACCAGGGGGCTTTGCCCCCTGGACCCCCGGCCTTCGCCCGCCCTCCGCCCGGCCGAGCCGGACGGAGGGCGGGCCTTTCAGTCGACCCTCCGCGGCAGCCGCAGGCTCAGCACCCCCGTCAGCGCCACCGTCGCCAACTGGACCAGCAGCGTCGTCACCAGCGCGTCCCGCATGCCCAGGCCCGGCACCAAGGACAGGAACAGCGTGCCCAGGGCGGCCACGCCCAGCGCCAGCGACGACTGCTGCGTCGTCATCATGACGCCGCTGCCGACCCCCGCACGGGCAGGCGGCACCTCCGACAGGACGATCCGGAAGACCACGGGCAGCTGGAGCGCCTGCCCGGCCCCGGCGACCGCCGCACCCGGCATCAGCTCGACCGGCCCGAGGTCCGGCCAGGAACGCCAGGCGGCCAGCGCCATCAGCGCCAGGCCCACGCCCTGGAGCACCGTGCCCGCGGGCACCACCCGGGTGCCGTACCGGGCGACCAGCCGGGGACCGGCGAGGGAGACGAGGAAGAACACCACCGCCAGCGGCGCCAGCGCCGTCCCCGCCGGCACCGGGCCGAGGCCCGCGCCCTGCTGGAGCGCGACCGCGACGACGAACATGAAACCGCTGAAGCCGACCGAGAACGGCACGATCAGCAGCAGCCCGCGCCGCAGCGAGACGATCGCGAACAGGCTCGGCGGCACCAGCGGCGTGCGGCCCGCGCGGTCCGCGCGGCGCTCCACCGCGTAGAACGCCGCCGCCGCGCACGGGAACGCCGCCAGCGACAGCCACGTCCACAGCGGCCAGCCCGCCGCCCGGCCCTCGGTGAGCGGGACCAGCAGGGTCAGCAGCGAGACGGCCAGCAGCACCGTGCCGGGGCCGTCCAGCGGCTCCGGGCGCTCCGAGCGGGTCTCCGGGACCGTGCGGACGGCCAGCAGCAGGCCCGCCAGCACGACCGGGACGTTCACCAGGAACACCGCGCGCCAGCCGGTGCCCGCGACGTCGGCGGCCACCAGGACACCGCCCAGGATCTGGCCGGCCACCATCGACAGGCCGGCCGTGGCCCCGTACAGGCTCATGGCCCTGGCCCGCCGGGGACCGGAGGTGGTCGCCTGGATGGTGGCCAGCACCTGCGGCAGCATCGCGGCGGCCGAGGCGCCCTGCGCCACCCGCGCCGCCACCAGCGTCCAGGCGTCCGGCGCCAGGCCGCACGCCAGCGAGGTCAGGCCGAAGGCGGCCATGCCGCCCAGGAACAGCCGCCGCCGGCCGTACAGGTCGCCGAGCCGGCCGCCGAGGACGAGCAGGACGGCGTACGCCACCCCGTACCCGGCGACGACGAGTTCGAGGACCGACTCGCCCGCGGAGAGGTCGGTGCCGATGGACGGCAGGGCGACGTTGACGATGAAGAAGTCGACGAGGGGGAGTGCCGCGGCCAGCAGCACCGTGAACAGGCCGGGGCCGCTGAGCGCGGGCGGCGCCGGGGCCGCCGGCCGGACGGGACGTGGAGTGATGGTTTCGGTCACGCCGTCGAGACTGCTGCGCCCGCCAGACTGGTACCAGAGTCTCCTTGTCCTGGTAGAAGGAGTACCTGGCAACAGGATCCGGCCGGCGGCACCCTGGAGGCATGACGACGACGGTCCAGGAAGGCGTGGGGACGGCGGGCCGGACGGCCGCCCGGGGCACGCACCCGGAGGCGCGGCCCCCGGAGGCGGAGTCCCGGGTCCGGCGGCACGAACTCGCCGCGTTCCTGCGCAGCCGCCGCGAACGCATCGCCCCCGAACAGGTCGGGCTGCCCCGCGGACGCCGGCGCCGCACCCCGGGGCTGCGCCGCGAGGAGGTCGCCCAGCTCTCGGCCGTCGGCGTCACCTGGTACACGTGGCTCGAACAGGCCCGCGACATCCAGGTCTCCGTGCAGGTCCTCGACGCCCTCGCCCGCGCGCTGCTGCTCGACCCGACCGAGCGCGCCCACCTCTTCCGGCTGGCCGGAGCCGTCGACCCGACGCCCGCGACCGACTGCCCGTCGGTCACCCCGGCGCTGCGCGCCCTGCTGGAGCAGTTCGAGCCGTACCCCGCCTGCATCCAGAACAGCCGGTACGACATCCTCGCCCACAACCGCACCTACGGGCTGCTGCTGTGCGACCTGGAGGCGGTGCCGCCCGAGGACCGCAACTGCATGATCCTGTCCTTCACCCACGACGAGTGGCGGTCCGCCATCGTCCACCTGGAGGAGACCCAGCGGGTGATGGCCGCCCGGTTCCGCGCCATGATGGCCGGCCATCTCGCCGAGCCCGCCTGGAAGATGCTGCTGAAGCGGCTGCGGGCGGAGTCCCCCGAGTTCCTGGCGGCCTGGGAGCGGTACGAGGTGGTCGCCCACCGCGGCAAGCGCAAGGAGTTCCTCAACCGGTACGTGGGCCGCGTCGTCGTCGACCACACCGACCTGTGGCTCGGACCGGAGGCGGGGCCCCGCATGGTGACGTACGCGCCGGCCGACGAGGTCTCCCGGGAGCGGCTGGAGAGGCTGCACGCGATCGCCCTGGAACGCGGAGCGGCCTCGCCGGGATGACCGGCCGAAGTGCGGGAACCCGGGGAGATGCGGAAGGTGATGTTCCCAGGTTTCTTCATTTCGCACAGGGCGAGGACAGTCATGGCTGAGCAGAAGTCGGCGCAGAGGCTCCCGTGGCCGTTGCACGCGGCCGCATCGGCGCTGGGGAAGGTACCGGGCGCCGGGACGGTCGGCCGGGCGGCCGGGGGCGCACTGGACAGGATCGGCTCGGTGTCGCCGCGCGGACGGCGCCTTGCCGTCTACGCGGGGGCCGGAGTGCTGGGCGTCGCCGGGCTGGTGGAGTGGCCGGTGGCAGCCACCGGAGCGGCGGTGGCGTGGCTGACGCGCCCGCGGCCGCAGGAGTCCGCGGGCGCCGAGGCCGCGCGGACCGTGGCGTCCGGCGGGAAGGCCCCGGCGGACGGGACCGCCTCCGGCGGGAGCGCGCCGGCCGGCAGGGCCGCGCCGACGGCCGGGGCCGTGGTCGGCGGGAGCGTTCCGGCGGGCAGCGCCGCGGCCAGGAGGAACGCCGCGGCGAAGACGACGAGGAGCGCGGCCACGGAGACCGCCGCCGTCAGGAAGAGCGTCGCCAGGAAGAGCGCCGCGACGAAGACGGCGGCGAAGAGGACGACGGCGGCGAAGGGGACGACGACGGCGAAGGCCGCCGCGGGTACGGCGGCGGGGAAGCGGACGGCCGGGAGCGGGTCGGCCGCCGCGAGGACGGCCGCGCGGCAGGACACCGCGGCCACGGTCGCGGCGCAGAAGGGCGCGGCGACCGGCACGGCCCTGCGGGAGAAGGGCACCGGGACCGGTGCCGCCAAGGGGAAGCCGGCCGCCGCGGAGACCGCCCCGGGCGGGAGTGCCGCGCGCAAGTCCGCCGCGGCCGGGAGCGCCGCGGCGAAGGTCTCCCCGGGCGAGGCCGCCGCGCAGAGGAGCGCGGCGACCCGGGCCGCGGCGCGCAAGGCCGTGGCGGCGAAGAGCACCGGGACCCGGACCGCCGCGCAGGAGTCCGCCGGGACCGGTACGACCGCGCGGAGGGCCACCGGTACCGGGAGCGGGACCGCGGCGCGCAAGACCGCCGCGGCAAGGACCGCGTCCGCGAAGAGGGCCACGAGCGGTGCCGCCGCCTCGGGCGGCGGGAGCCGGGGGACGGCGTCCTCCTCCCGGACCCGGAAGGCGGGCTGAGAGGCAGCGATGGCCACCGGACTTCTGACGCGTTCGCAGGGCGCCGTCGCCGGGTTCGTCCTGGCCGGGCCACGACTCGTCGCACGCGGCACCGCCCCCGCGGTGGGACTGGCGGCCGGAGCCGCCGCGGGCACCGCACGGGCGGGGGTGCGTGGAGCGGACTTCGCGGCGCGGGCGGCCAGGGTCGCCCGCGCCGCGCTGCCGGGCGGCTCCCGCCAGTGGCGGGCCGGACCCCGCGCGCACCTCGCGCTGCGGCCGGCCGCGTCGGAGAAGGTGCGCCGGGCGGGCGGCACGGCACGCGTCGCACGGCGCGTGGCGGCGGCGCTCGCCGAGCACCCCGACGTGGCGCTGGCCTACTGGGACGACGGGCTTGCCCGGCTGGTGGTGACCGCCACCGAGGAGGAGTTCACCGACCGGGTGGTGGACCACGCCACCGCCCTCGCCGGACAGCACGGGCTGGTCCGGGCCGACGACCGGGTCGAGGAACCCGCCCACCCCGGGGACCCGGGCTCGGTGCGCGTCGCGGCGGCCGCCCTCGGCGCCGACGCGCTCGGCATCGCCGCCGCCCTGACCGCGTCCTCCCTGCGCCTGCCGCCCACGCCCCGGCTGGTGACCGCCGTGGCGACGCTGCTGCGCGAGAACCCCGCCTTCCGCGCCCGGCTGCGCGAACGGCTCGGCGACCAGCGCATGGACGTGGCGCTCGCCGCCGCCAACGCGGCCGTGCACGGCGCCGGCCAGAGCCCCACCTCGCTGGTGCTCGACGGGGCGCTGCGCGCCTGCCAGCTGGGCGAGGCGCTGGCCCGGGGCGCCGCCTTCGAGGCCGTGCACGACCGGCTGTGCGACCCCGGCCGGGGCAGCCTGCCTGCCGATCCCTCCCGGCGCCCGCCGCTGCGCACCTCCCCGGCCCAGGAGTACGCCGCCCACGCCTCGACCGGCAGTGTGGCGGGCGCCGCGGCGACCCTGCTCGTCAAGCACGACCTCGCCGAGGCCGCGGAGGCCGTCCTGGCCGGCTCGCCCAAGGCCGCGCGCTACGGCCCCGCCGCCTTCCACGCCGTACTGAGCACCGCCCTGTCCCGGACCGGCGTCCTCGTGCGCGACCCGGAGCGGCTGCGGCAGCTGGAGATGGCCGGCACCGTCGTCCTGCACCCCAGCGCGCTGCGCACCCCGCACGCCGGGGCGGACCCGTGGACCGAGGACGTGCTGGACGCGGCCCGGCGCGCGCGGCTGCGCGTGGTGATGGTGGAGGACCCGGCGCTCGCCGACTTCACCGGACTCGCCGACCAGGTCGTCAGCGCCCGCCGCCCGCTCGGGGAGGTGGTGGACGAACTGCGCGCCGAGGGCGGCGGAGTCCTCACGGTCGTACGCCCCGGGCCGGACGACGACGGCACGGTGACGGCCGGGCTGCTCGCCGGTGACGTGGCGGTCGCGCTGGCCGACGGGGACTGCCCGGTGGCGTGGGGCGCGGACGTGCTGGCCCCGCGCGGCCTGGCCGACGTGTGGCGGCTGCTGCGGGCGGTCCCGGCGGCCCGCGCGGTCGGGAACCGTTCGCAGACGCTGGCCCGGGCGGGCGCCGCGCTGTCCGGGCTGCTGGTCGCGGTCGGCGAGGCGCACGGCAGGGGCACCGCCTCGCCGCTGCCCGGGCTGCGGCACGCGCCGGTCGACGCGGGCGCGGCGGCGGCCCTGCTGTCCGGGGCGCGCGCCGCCCTCGGCGTGGCGGCGGCCCGCGCCCCGCACCCCCGGCCGCGGGTGGCGTGGCACGCGCTGGACGTGGCGGACGTACGCGACCGGCTGGAGCGGGAGAGCGAGCCCGAGCCGACCCTCGTCGAGCAGGCCACGGGCCGGGTCCGCGAGGCGGCCGAACGGGCGGGCCGGGTACGGGTGCTGGCGCCGGCGCGGTGGTCGTGGCAGCTGGCGCGGGCGGTGCGGGGCGAGCTGGACGACCCGCTCACCCCGGTGCTCGCGGTCGGTTCGGCGGCCTCCGCGATCCTCGGATCGGTCGTGGACGCGGCCCTGGTGGTCGGCGCGCTGGACCTGAACGCGCTGGTCGGCGGCTTCCAGCGGCTGCGGGCCGAACGGGCGCTGTCCGGACTGCTCGCGGAACAGAAGCAGAAGGCCCGGGTGACGGAGGAACGTCCCGCGGAGAGTACGGGGGAGCGCCCCGCGGAGAGCGCGGAGGCACCGTCGGCCGAGGGTGAGCCGCGGATCGTGGACGCCGCCAAGCTGCACCCGGGGCACGTCATCGAGCTGAAGGCGGACGACGTCGTGCCCGCCGACGCCCGGCTGCTGTGGGAGGACGGCCTGGAGGTGGACGAGTCCGCGCTGACCGGCGAGTCGCTGCCGGTGGACAAATGCGTGGACCCGGCGCCGAAGGCCCCCGTGGCCGAGCGGCACTGCATGGTCTTCGAGGGCACCACCGTGGTGGCCGGCCGGGCGCGGGCCGTCGTCGTGGACACCGGCGAGCACACCGAGGCGGCGCGGGCGGTCGCCCTGGCCGCCCGGACGCCGTCGGCCGCGGGCGTGCAGGCCCGGCTCCAGGAACTCACCCGCAAGGCACTGCCGCTGACGCTGGCCGGCGGCGCGGCGGTGACCGCTCTGTCGCTGCTGCGCGGCGCACCGATCCGGCAGGCCGTCAGCGGCGGCGTGTCGGTGGCGGTGGCCGCCGTGCCCGAGGGGCTGCCGCTGGTGGCGACGGTGGCGCAGCTCGCGGCGGCCCGCCGGCTCAGCCGGCGCGGCGTCCTGGTCCGCACCCCGCGCACGCTGGAGGCGCTGGGCCGCATGGACACCGTCTGCTTCGACAAGACCGGCACGCTCACCGAGAACAGGCTCCGTCTGACCCGGGTGGCGGGAGCCGACGGCGCCGTCCGCAAGGTGGGCGACCCGGACGCCGACGCCACCGTACGGGTCGCCGCGCGCGCCTGCCCCCGCCTCGACGGCGAGGGCACCCGCCCCACCCACGCCACCGACGAGGCCGTCCTGGACGCTGCCGGACCCGACCCCGGGTGGACGCAGGACGAGGGGCTGCCCTTCGAGACCTCCCGCGGCTACGCCGCCGCCGTCGGCCGGGACGCGGACGGCGCCCCCGTGCTGGTGGTCAAGGGCGCCCCCGAGACCGTGCTGCCCGCCTGCGCCGGCCTGCCCCCGCACGCCTTCGACGCGGCGCACGACCTGGCCGGTGCCGGACTGCGCATCATCGCGGTGGCGCGGCGGCCGCTCGGCGAGGGCGAGAAGGCCGCCGACGTCCTCGAACAGCCGCTGTCCGGGCTGGAGTTCACCGGGCTGCTCGCGCTGGCCGACGTGGCGCGCGAGACCTCCCCGGCGCTGGTGCGCGGGCTGCGCGAGGCGGGCGTACGGCCCGTGGTGCTGACCGGCGACCACCCGCAGACCGCCCGCGCCATCGCCGTCGACCTGGGCTGGCCCGAGGACGCGGCCGTGGTCACCGGCGACGAGCTCGCCGCCGCCGACCGCCGGGCGCGCTCCCGGATGCTGCGCGACGCGGACGTGGTGGCCCGGGTGGCGCCGGAGCAGAAACTCCAGGTCGTCGAGTCGCTGCGGGACGCCGGACGGGTCGTCGGCATGGTCGGCGACGGCGCCAACGACGCCGCGGCGATCCGCGCCGCCGACATCGGCGTCGGCATCAGCGCCCGCGGTTCGGCCGCCGCCCGCAACGCCGCCGACCTGGTCGTCACCGGCGACGACCTGCTGGTCCTGGTGGAGGCGGTGCGGGAGGGCCGGGCGCTGTGGCACAGCGTCGCCGACGCCATCGCCATCCTGATCGGCGGCAACGCGGGCGAGGTCGGCTTCGGCATCCTCGGCACCGTCCTCGGCGGCGCCGCCCCGCTGTCCACCCGCCAGATGCTGCTGGTCAACCTCTTCACCGACCTGTTCCCGGCGATGGCCGTGGCGGTGACGGAGACGGGGGACGCCGAGCAGGAGGAGGCCGACGCGGGCGCGCCGCTCGGTACGGCGGTGCTGGGCGCGCCGCTGATCCGGCAGATCCGGCACCGGGCCATGACCACGGCGCTCGGGGCGACCGCGGCCTGGCTCCTCGGCCGCTTCACCCCGGGCACGGGACGCCGCTCGACGACCATGGCCCTGTGCGCCGTCGTCGGCACCCAGCTGGCCCAGACCCTCGCCGACCGGCGCGGCAGCCGCCTGGTGCAGGTCACGTCCCTCGGGTCCGCCGCCGCGCTGGTCGCCCTGGTGCAGACGCCGGGCGTCAGCCGGCTCTTCGGCTGCACCCCGCTCGGCCCTCTCGCCTGGACGGGCGTGGCCGCGGCGATCGCCCTCGCCCTGGCGGGCCAGCGGGCGCTGCCGCGGGTGGAGGACGCGGTGACGCGGTACTGGCCGGAACTGGCGGAGCGGCTGCCGGAGGCGGTGCGGGGCGCCACGGCGTGAGGAGAGCGGCGGCGAGGGCCTGCCGCCGCTCTCGCGGCGGCACGGCGAGCACCGTGCCGCGTGCGTGACAATGGAGGAATGTCCACGCCCACCACGCCCCTGCCCAGCGTTCCCCGCACTTCCAGCGTCCCCGGGACCACCGCCTCGCCGTTGCGGATCGGTCCGCACATCGTCGCGCCGCCCGTCGTGCTGGCGCCGATGGCCGGGATCACCAACGCGCCCTTCCGCACCCTGTGCCGGGAGTTCAGCGGGGGCAAGGGCCTGTTCGTGAGCGAGATGATCACGACGCGGGCGCTGGTCGAGCGCAACGAGAAGACCATGCAGCTGATCCACTTCGACGCGACCGAGAAGCCGCGCTCGATCCAGCTGTACGGCGTCGACCCGGCGACCGTCGGCAAGGCCGTCCGCATGATCGCGGAGGAGGACCTCGCCGACCACATCGACCTGAACTTCGGCTGCCCGGTCCCCAAGGTGACCCGCAAGGGCGGCGGCTCGGCCCTCCCGTACAAGCGCAACCTGTTCCGGGCGATCCTGCGCGAGGCCGTCGGCGGCGCCGGTGATCTGCCCGTCACCATCAAGATGCGCAAGGGCATCGACGACGACCACCTCACCTACCTCGACGCCGGCCGCATCGCCGTCGAGGAGGGCGTGAGCGCCGTCGCCCTGCACGGCCGCACCACCGCCCAGCACTACGGCGGCACCGCCGACTGGGAGGCCATCGCCCGTCTGAAGGAGCACGTCCCGGAGATCCCGGTGCTCGGCAACGGCGACATCTGGTCCGCCGAGGACGCGCTGCGCATGGTCCGCGAGACCGGCTGCGACGGCGTCGTGGTCGGGCGCGGGTGCCTGGGGCGTCCGTGGCTCTTCGCCGACCTGGTCGCCGCCTTCGAGGGCCGCACCGACGCCTTCGTACGGCCCACCCTGCGCGAGGTCGCCGACGTGATGGTGCGGCACGCCACGCTGCTCGGCGAGTGGATCGGTGACGAGGCGCGCGGAGTCATCGACTTCCGCAAGCACGTCGCCTGGTACCTCAAGGGCTTCGCGGTCGGCTCCGAGATGCGCAAGCGGCTCGCGATCACCTCCTCGCTGGAGGAGCTGCGCGCGGGCCTGGACGAGCTGGACCTCGACCAGCCCTGGCCCGCCGGCGCCGACGGCCCCCGCGGCCGTACCTCCGGCAACAACCGGGTGGTCCTGCCGGACGGCTGGCTGAAGGACCCCTACGACTGCGCGGGCGTCGGCGAGGAAGCGGAGCTGGACACCTCCGGCGGCTGACCGTTCACCCGTCCGGATGGTGAAATCCGGCGGTCTGTGGCAGCGTGATTCTCGCCACCTCTGATAGGGCTGGTGCTCAGATGAGCGAGTCACGGGCGGTTCTACTTCTCCAAAGGGTGGCACTGAGTGCCACGACGTGATCGTTCATCGACTGAACTCAAACGTGGAGAATGATGCTCGGATGAGCGTCATGTGCGGGGTGCGGGAGCCCGTCCGTTCAAGAGGTGAAGACAGGGTTCCCTGCTCGCTCGCCGTGCCGTGACTTTCAATCCGCTGGCGGACGAGTGGTTACAGCCTCATGACGCGTAAGTGGACGTACCCAGGTGCCTTTGATCTGGGTACATTCCTCGCCGTCAGGGCAGCCACCGCGTCCTCGAGGAGTCGAGACCCGTGTCGGAAAACAAAGAACCCCAGGTAGCCGAGCAGGGCACCGGCGTTGAAGGCGTGAAGTTCGTCTACGACTTCACCGAGGGCAACAAGGACCTCAAGGACCTCCTCGGCGGCAAGGGCGCCAACCTCGCCGAGATGACCAACCTGGGCCTTCCGGTCCCTCCCGGCTTCACCATCACCACCGAGGCGTGCAAGGTCTACCTCGACAGCGGCGAGGAGCCGGCGGCACTGCGTGACGAGGTGAGTGCGCACCTCGAGGCCCTCGAGACGAAGATGGGCAAGAAGCTCGGCCAGCCCGACGACCCCCTCCTCGTGTCGGTCCGCTCCGGCGCCAAGTTCTCCATGCCCGGCATGATGGACACCGTCCTCAACATCGGCCTCTCCGACAAGTCGGTGCAGGGCCTCGCCCGGCAGGCCGGCGACGACCGCTTCGCATGGGACTCCTACCGCCGCCTGATCCAGATGTTCGGCAAGACCGTCCTCGGCGTCGACGGCGACCTCTTCGAGGAGGCGCTGGAGGCGGCCAAGGCGGCCAAGAAGGTCACGGACGACACCGAGCTGGAGGCCGCCGACCTCAAGAAGCTCGTCACCAGGTTCAAGAAGATCGTCAAGACCGAGGCCGGCCGGGACTTCCCGCAGGACCCGCGCGAGCAGATGGACCTCGCCATCAAGGCGGTCTTCGACTCCTGGAACGGCGAGCGCGCCAAGCTCTACCGCCGCCAGGAGCGCATCCCGCACGACCTGGGCACCGCCGTCAACGTCTGCTCCATGGTCTTCGGCAACCTCGGCTCCGACTCCGGCACCGGCGTCGCCTTCACCCGCGACCCCGCCTCCGGCCACCAGGGCGTCTACGGCGACTACCTGCAGAACGCCCAGGGCGAGGACGTCGTCGCCGGCATCCGCAACACCGTGCCGCTCGCGGACCTGGAGCGCATCGACAAGAAGTCGTACGACCAGCTCATGCAGATCATGGAGACGCTGGAGAACCACTACCTGGACCTGTGCGACATCGAGTTCACGATCGAGCGCGGCCGGCTGTGGATGCTCCAGACCCGGGTCGGCAAGCGCACCGCGGGCGCGGCCTTCCGCATCGCCACCCAGCTCGTGGACCAGGGCCTGATCGACGAGGCCGAGGCGCTCACCCGCGTCAACGGCGCCCAGCTCGCCCAGCTGATGTTCCCCCGCTTCGACGAGAACGCCAAGGTCGAGCAGGTCGGCCGGGGCATCGCCGCCTCGCCGGGCGCGGCCGTCGGCAAGGCCGTCTTCGACTCGTACACCGCCGTCAAGTGGTCGCGGTCCGGTGAGAAGGTCATCCTCATCCGCCGCGAGACCAACCCGGACGACCTGGACGGCATGATCGCCGCCGAGGGCATCCTGACCTCGCGCGGCGGCAAGACCTCCCACGCGGCCGTCGTCGCGCGCGGCATGGGCAAGACCTGCGTCTGCGGCGCCGAGGAGCTGGAGGTCGACACCAAGCGCCGCCGCATGACCGTCCCCGGCGGGCACGTGGTGGAGGAGGGCGACGTCGTCTCCATCGACGGCTCCACCGGCAAGGTCTACCTCGGCGAGGTCCCCGTCGTCCCGTCCCCGGTCGTCGAGTACTTCGAGGGCCGCATGCACCCGGGCGCCGACGACGCCGACGAGCTGGTCGAGGCCGTGCACCGGATGATGGCCTTCGCCGACCGCAAGCGCCGGCTGCGGGTGCGCGCCAACGCCGACAACGCCGAGGACGCGCTGCGCGCCCGCCGCTTCGGCGCCCAGGGCATCGGCCTGTGCCGCACCGAGCACATGTTCCTCGGCGACCGGCGCGAGCTGGTCGAGCGGCTGATCCTGGCCGACACCGAGGCCGAGCGCGAGGAGTCCCTCGCGGCGCTGCTGCCGCTGCAGAAGCGGGACTTCGTCGAGCTGTTCGAGGCGATGGACGGCCTGCCGGTCACCGTCCGCCTGCTCGACCCGCCGCTGCACGAGTTCCTGCCCGACATCACCGAGCTGTCGGTCCGCGTCGCCCTCGCCGAGTCCCGGCAGGAGCCGCACGAGAACGAGCTGCGCCTGCTCCAGGCCGTGCACCGGCTGCACGAGCAGAACCCGATGCTGGGTCTGCGCGGCGTCCGCCTCGGACTGGTCATCCCCGGCCTGTTCACCATGCAGGTCCGCGCGATCGCCGAGGCCGCGGCCGAGCGCAAGGCCGCCAAGGGCGACCCGCGCGCCGAGATCATGATCCCGCTGGTGGGCACCGTCCAGGAGCTGGAGCTCGTCCGCGACGAGGCCGACCAGGTCATCGCCGAGGTCGAGGCGGCCACCGGCACCAAGCTCAGGCTGTCGATCGGCACCATGATCGAGCTGCCGCGCGCCGCGCTGACCGCCGGTCAGATCGCCGAGGCCGCCGAGTTCTTCTCCTTCGGCACCAACGACCTCACCCAGACCGTGTGGGGCTTCAGCCGCGACGACGTGGAGGCCAGCTTCTTCACGGCCTACCTGGAGAAGGGCATCTTCGGCGTCTCCCCGTTCGAGACGATCGACAAGGACGGCGTCGGCTCGCTGGTCGCCGCCGCCGCGAAGGCCGGCCGGGAGACCCGCCCCGACCTGAAGCTCGGCGTCTGCGGCGAGCACGGCGGAGACCCGGAGTCCGTCCACTTCTTCCACGAGGTGGGCCTGGACTACGTCTCCTGCTCCCCGTTCCGCATCCCGGTCGCCCGCCTGGAGGCCGGCCGCGCCGCGGTCACCTCGAAGGGCAGCGACCACCGCTGACCCCCCACGGGGCACGCGAGACCCCGGAGCCGCCGTCTGTCACCCGACCACCCTCACCGATCGGCGGCGGCTCCGGATCACGAAGAACGGGCGGCACCCTTGTGCGGGGGTGCCGCCCGTTCGTGTGCGCGCAGGCGGGGGGGAGCCGGCCCGCCCCAGCCCGTCTCAGCCCATCGAGGACAGCGTGAGCTCCGCCGCGGCCCAGAGGGCGACGAGCTGCACGCCGACCGCCCCCGCGGTCACCGCCACCGCCGTGCCGGCCGTCGTACGGCGCCGGGCGGTGCGGAAGACGAGCAGGGAGACCGCCGCGACGAGGACGACGAGTATCGCGGAGAGTGTCAAGGTGCCCCCAGGGGACGGGGCCGGCGGCGAGCCGGCCGGTGGTCTGCCGACGGCACACGGTGTCCGTCCGGCGGCACGTCCACCGAACCGGACGATCCCCGTGCCGTATCCGAGGACGCGTCCCGGTCGCCCGCGGTTGCCCGGCGGCTCAGCGCGTGGCGCGGCGCCTGCGCGACACCACCAGGAGGCCGCCGCCCGCGAGCGCGACCGCCGCGCCGCCCGCCGCGAGGTACATGGTGCTGTCGTCGCCACCGGTCTCGGCCAGGTCGGCGCTCTTCTCGGCGGCGGGCTTGTCCTCCGAGCGGCCCTGCTCCTCGGCGCCGCCGGCCTCCGTGCCGCCGCCGGCCTCCTTGTCGCCGTCCTTCTCCTTGCCGCCGGCCTCCTTGTCGTCGGCCGGCACGAAGCCCGCCGGCGGGTTGTCGCAGCCGACGCCGTCCTTGTCGCGGTCGAGGTGCGCGCCGTAGTGCGGGTCGCCCTTCTGGATGTTCTCGTACCCGGCGTTGTACGCCTCGGTGCAGTTCTTGAACGGGTGGGAGCCGTCGTGCGCCTGGGCGAGGGTCGGCAGGGCGGCCAGGGCCACCGCGGTGACGGCGACGGCGGCGGACTTGTGGAACAGCTTCATCGACATTCCCGGTGATGGTGTGGTGCGACTGGGTCGGAGGTGATGAAGCTAGTGACGTGACGGGGGTGTGGGGACGATATGGAGGTTCCGTGACGGGAACGTTATGTGCTCGGACGGTTGCGTTCCGTTTCCCGCCGCGGGACCGGCCGGCTCAGGCCGCCTTCACCTCGTACGTCGTCACCCGGACCGTCTCGTCGTCCAGGCACCGGCCGGTCGTCAGGTCGAAGCGCTGCTTGAGCAGGGGAGAGGCGACGTACGGGCGGCCCCGGTGGGTGCCGGTCAGACCGCGGGAGAGGACGGCCGCGCCGGTGAACGGGTCGCGGTTGTCGACGGCGTACAGCGCGCCGTGCCGGTCGCGGAACAGGGCCGCCTGGCCGCCGTCCGGCAGCAGGGCCGCCACGCCGCGGCCGGGGAGCAGGGCGGAGAGGTCGCAGGCCGTGAACCAGTCGTCCGCCAGCCGCAGCCGGACCTTCAGCCCGGTCGTCTCGGGTGCCAGGGTCATCGCCGGGTGCTTCCTTCCAGGAGGTCGTCTTCCGAGGGGCGTCGCAGGCCGATGCCGAGCAGCGGCAGGTCGGGCTTGATCTGGCCGCGCTCGGGCACGAAGCCCACGACCGGGTCGGGGGTGCCGGGCGCGTTGACGAAGGACACGAACCGGGCCAGCTTCTCCGGGTCGCTGATCGTCTCGGCCCACTCGTCGCGGTAGTGCGCGACGTGGGCCCGCATCAGGGACTCCAGCTCGTCGCAGATGCCGAGCGAGTCGTGCACGACCACGTCCCGTACGTGGTCCAGGCCGCCGGGGAGGCGCTCCAGCCAGGTGGAGGTGCGCTCCAGCTTGTCGGCGGTGCGGATGTAGAACATCAGGAACCGGTCGATCAGGCGGACCAGTTCGGCGTCGGAGAGGTCCTGCGCGAGCAGGTCCGCGTGGCGCGGGGTGGCGCCGCCGTTGCCGCCGACGTACAGGTTCCAGCCGCTGGACGTGGCGATCACGCCGAAGTCCTTGGACCGGGCCTCGGCGCACTCGCGGGCGCAGCCGGAGACCGCCGACTTGAGCTTGTGCGGGGACCTGAGCCCCCGGTAGCGCAGCTCCAGGTCGATCGCCATCCGCACCGAGTCCTGCACGCCGTAGCGGCACCAGGTCTGCCCCACGCAGGACTTCACCGTGCGCAGCGACTTGCCGTACGCGTGCCCGGACTCGAAGCCGGCGTCCACCAGCCGCGCCCAGATCAGCGGGAGCTGCTCGACGCGGGCGCCGAACATGTCGATGCGCTGACCGCCGGTGATCTTCGTGTAGAGCCCGAAGTCGCGGGCGATCTCGCCGATGACGATCAGTTTCTCCGGGGCGATCTCGCCGCCGGGGATGCGCGGGACGACGGAGTACGAGCCGTTCCTCTGCAGGTTGGCAAGGAAGTGGTCGTTGGTGTCCTGGAGGGCGGCCTGCTCGCCGTCCAGTACGTAGCCGCTGGCGCCGATGGCCGGGGCGAGGGAGGCGATGACCGAGCCGACCGCCGGCTTGCACACCTCGCAGCCCTCGCCGCCCCGGGCCTCCTCGCGCCCGTGCCGGTCCAGGAGCTCCCGGTAGGAGGTGATCCGCAGGGCGAGGACGATCTCGTACAGCTCCTCGCGGGTCTGCGCGAAGCAGCCGCACAGGCCCTTGTCGACCTCGACGCCGCTCGCCTCCAGCTCGGCGGTGACCAGTTGGCCCAGCACCTTCACGCAGGAGCCGCAGCCGGTGCCGGCCCTGGTGCACTTCTTCACCTCGGGCACGGTGGTGCAGGAGTGCTCCGTCACCGCGCCGCGGATCGTGCCCTTGGTGACGTTGTGGCAGGAGCAGACCACCGCGTCGTCGGGCAGCGCGGCCGGGCCGAGCCGGTCCGGCGCCCCCGCGCCCGCCGGCAGCACCAGGGACTCGGGGGAGACCGGCGGGACCGAGCCGGTGAACGCCCGCAGCGTGCCGTACGCCTCCGCGTCGCCGACCAGGACGCCGCCGAGCAGCGTGCCGTCGCGGGCGACGACCAGCTTCTTGTAGAGACCGGCGCGGGAGTCGGAGTAGACGACGTCCAGGCAGTCCTCGGCGGTGCCGTGCGCGTCGCCGAAGGACGCCACGTCCACGCCGAGCAGCTTCAGCTTGGTGGACAGGTCGGCGCCGGTGAAGGACGCCTCGTCGGCGGCGATCGTCGCGGCGGCCGTCTCGGCCTGCTCGTAACCGGGGGCCACCAGCCCGTACACCCGCCCGTCGGCGGCGAGCGCGCACTCGCCGATCGCGAAGACGCGCGGGTCGGTGCGCGTGCGGCACTGCTCGTCCACCGCGATGCCGCCGCGCTCGCCGACCGCCAGTCCGCAGTCGCGGGCCAGCTGGTCGCGGGGGCGGACGCCGGCGCTGAACACCACCAGGCCGGTGGCGATTTCGGAGCCGTCGGACAGCTTCATGCCGGTGACGGCGCCTGTCGCGTCGTCGACCACGATCTCCTGCGTGCCGACGCCCGTGTGGACCGACAGGCCCATGCCCTCGATGGTGCGCAGCAGCGCCGCGCCGCCGCCCTCGTCGACCTGCACGGGCATCAGGCGCGGCGCGAACTCGACGATGTGGGTGGTGAGTCCGAGGCCCTTGAGGGCGCCGGCCGCCTCCAGGCCGAGCAGTCCGCCGCCGACCACGGCGCCGGTCGTCGCCCTCCGGGCGTACTCCTCGATGGCGAGCAGGTCCTCGACGGTGCGGTAGACGAAGCAGCCGGTGGCGTCCTTGCCGGGCACCGGCGGGACGAAGGGGTAGGAGCCGGTGGCCAGGACCAGGACGTCGTAGCCGACGGACAGCCCCGAGCGGGCGGTCACCCGGCGGGCCTCCCGGTCGACGGCCACCGCCGGGTCGCCGACGTGCAGTTCGATGCCGTGCCGCTCGAGGAAGGCCGGGTCGGTCAGCGACAGGTCCTCGGGGGACCTCCCCGAGAAGTACGAGGTGAGCTGGACCCGGTCGTAGGCCGGGCGCGGCTCCTCGCACAGCACCACCACGCGGTGCGTGCCGGTCAGGCCGCGCTCGGCGAGCGCCTCCAGGAAACGCTGGCCGACCATGCCGTGGCCGACGAGGACGATGGTGGGGACGGGCCCCGGGTCGGTGGTCATCAGGAGCCTCCGTCAGAGGTGAGCAGGTGGAGCAGGGGGCCGCCGTCGGACGGGAGCGGCTCTGCTCCCTCCCAGGCGCGCGCCAGCGCGCCGACGGTGCCGAGTTCGCCGACCAGCACCCCGCCGACCAGCCGGTCGTCGCGGACGACGACCTTGCGGTAGGTGCCCCGGGTGGCGTCGGCGAGCTGCACGACGTCGTCGCCGGGGCGGGGGTCGGTCTCGCCGAACGCGGCGAGGTCGAAGGGGCTGTCCGGCCCGGTGAGGGTGAGCCGGGTCAGGGAGCGCGTGCCGGTGTAGCGGGCGGTGCGGTCGCCGGCCAGCAGCGCGGCCAGCGCGCCGGCCTGTTCGAGCGCGGGCGCGGCCAGCCCGTACACCGTGCCCGCGTGCTCGGCGCAGTCGCCGACGGCGTGGATGTGCGGGTCCGAGGTGCGCAGCTCGTCGTCGACGACCACGCCCCGGCCGACCTCCAGGCCCGCCGCCCGGGCGAGCCCGGTCCGGGGCCGGACCCCGCAGGCGAGGACGACCAGGTCGGTGCCGAGGGCGTACCCGTCGGCCAGCTCCACCGACCGCACCGCCCCGCCGGCGCTCCGTACGTCCCGCACCCGGCACTCGGTGTGCACCTCGACGCCGAGGGCCTCCAGATGGCGCCGGACGAGCGCGGAGGCCGCCGGGTCGAGCCGGCGTTCCATCAGCCGCTCGGACTGCTGGACGAGGACCACCTGCGCGCCGCGCACGGCCAGCGCGCGGGCGGCGGAGACGCCGAGCAGCCCGCCGCCGACGACGACCGCCCGCACGCCGGGCCGCACCGCCTCGGACAGCGCCAGGCAGTCGTCCATCGTCCGGAACGCGCGCACGCCCCCGGGCAGTTCGCGGTCCGGCGTGAACAGGCCGCGCAGCGGCGGCAGTACGGCGTTGGAGCCGGTGGCCAGGACCAGCGTCCCGTACGCGATCTCCGAGCCGTCGGCGCAGCGCACCGTCCGTCCGGCCCGGTCGATGCCGGTGACCCGGGCGCGGACCAGCTCCGCGGGCGCCGGCAGCGCGGTCACCTCGGGGCCGTACCGCCCGGCCAGCACCTCGGCGAGCAGCACCCGGTTGTACGGGCGGTGCTCCTCGTCGCCGACGACCAGCGCGGGCGTGCCGAGCTCACCGAGCCTGCGGGCGAGCGTCACCCCCGCCGGCCCGGCGCCGATCACCACCACACGCGCTCTCGAGGTCATGGCACCGAGCGTGCGACGCGGGTGTTACCCGACGGCATCCCCGCTGTTTCCCGCGGGGAACGCTGCCCTCAGCGGGGGCGGGGGAGGGGTGTGAGGCTCTTCCGGGGTTCTCGGGGAGGCGGACGGGCCGCCTCGGGAACCTCAGAAGACCCTCATCTCGATGGACGGCACATCCTTCCCCTCCCTAGGGTCGCGTCCATGCCCGACATATCGCTGACCGTGGTCGTCCTGCTGTGCCTCGCCGCCTTCGCGGCCGGGTGGATCGACGCCGTGGTCGGCGGCGGCGGGCTCCTGCTGCTGCCGGCCCTGCTGCTCGGCCTGCCCTCCGGCACCCCGGCCGCGCACGCCCTGGGCACCAACAAGGCGGTCGCCATCGTCGGCACCACGGGCGCGGCGGTGACGTACGCCCGCAAGGCGCCGGTGGACGTGCGCACCGCCGTACGCATCGGGCTCGCGGCCCTCGCCGGATCGTCCGGCGGGGCCTTCTTCGCCGCCGGGATGAGCACCGAGGTGCTCAAGCCGGTGATCATGGTGGTGCTGCTCGCCGTAGCGGCCTTCGTGATCCTGCGTCCCTCCTTCGGCACCGCCCCCGCCTCCGGCCCGGCCGGCCCCCGCCGGATCCTGGCCGCCATCGGCCTCGCGGGCCTCGGCATCGGCTTCTACGACGGCCTGATCGGCCCCGGCACCGGCACCTTCCTGGTCCTCGCGCTCACCGCCGTGCTGCACCTGGACCTGGTGACCGCCTCCGCCACCGCCAAGATCGTCAACTGCTGCACCAACGCGGGCGCCCTCGCCACCTTCGCCTGGCAGGGCGCGGTGCTGTGGCAACTGGCCGCGCTGATGGCGGTGTTCAACCTCGGCGGCGGCATGCTCGGCGCGCACACGGCCCTCAAGAAGGGCAGCGGCTTCGTCCGGATCGTCCTGCTGACGGTCGTCTTCGCCCTGGTGGCGAACCTGGCCTACGAGCAGTGGCTGGCGTAGCCGGGCGCAGTGCCCCCGGACGTCTCACCGGCCGCCGGTCAGGTGGGCGAAGACGACCACGTTCCCCTGGTAGCCGGTGCCGCGCGACCAGCCGCCGCCGCAGGTGATGACCCGCAGCTCGGGCCGGGCGGCCGCGCCGTACACCTTCTCGTCGGGGAAGTCCTTCGCGGCGTACACCTCGACCGCGTCCACCGTGAAGACGGCGACGCTCCCGTCGCGCCGGCCGACCTCGATCGCGGCGCCCTTCTCCAGCGCGCCGAGCCGGTAGAAGACGGCCGGTCCCTCGGCGTTGTCGACGTGCCCGGCGACGATCGCGGTGCCCCGCTCGCCGGGGGTGGTGCCGGCCTCGTACCAGCCGGCGAGGTTGTCGTCCTCGGCGGGCGGCACGTCCAGGCTGCCCGCCGGCGTCAGCCCGAGGCCCGTCAGGGGGGCGTCCACACCGATCGCCGGGATGCGGACGCGGACGGGCGGGGAGGGCGCCAGCGCCGGTGCGGCGGGCACCTCACCGCCCTGCCCGGCGCCGCTGCCGGTGCCGGGCCGAGCGGTCTGCGTGGCCTGCGAGGCCTGCGCGGGCGAGGGCTGCGGCGGGGCCTTCGGCCCGGTGCCGCCGGCCAGCAGCCACACCCCCGTGCACAGGGCGGCCGCCGTGACGGCCGCTATCGCGGTGTCGCCGATCCTGCGCATGACCTCCCCTTCTGCCTGGGGATTCCTCCCAGGGAAAACCCCCTGCCCCCTCCGGGCCGCGAGGGGCGTCGGACCCGGAGGGGGTGGGGAAGTGCGGTACCGGCGGACGGGCAGCGGAGGGTGCCCGTCAGATCCCGTCGCCTCTCGCCCGGCGATGCAGGAGCCAGGTACCGCCCGCGGCGGCGACGGCCAGAGCCGCCACACCGGCCGCGGTCTGCACGGGGTCGGGGCCGAGTGCGCCGCCGACCCCCGTCCTGACGCTTCCTCTGGGGTACACCTGCTCACGCGCGGAGGTCAGCGTGACCACCAGGTCCCCGGTCACCCGGCGGCCGCTCCCACCGCAGGTGGCGACGATCTCGTACGTCCCCGGCTGCGCGCCCGGCGGAACCTCGAACCGTCCGGCCACCTCGGCCCCGGACGCCTCCGGCGCCAGCGGGAAGCGGCCCGCGCCCACCGCGCCGGCGTCGCCCGCCGCCCCACCGTCCTCGCCGCACGACGCGGTGCTGACGGTCGCCACCTCGCCCGGCACGACCGGGGAGGGGCGCACCTCCAGTCCGCCGCCGGCCGCGGCCTCCCCGGCGTACGCGGGACCCGCGGCGGCGAGACCCGCGGCCGCGACGGCCAGCGCGGTACCGGTCAGCAGGCGGGCGGTGCGTCGCATCGGTGCTCCTTCGAGCTCTCGGTTGCCCCAGCCCTACCGAGGAAACTGGCACCGGACGCGGCCCGCTCCCCGAGCGGGCGCCCGCCTGTGGGACGAACGGGTGTCACCGACGTGCCCCGGCCCCTCCGACGGCACCACGTCTCCGCAGGTCACAGGTGGGGTACGGCCCGGCGGCGGAGGTGATCCGGAAGGGTGCCCGGCGCGCGGGTGAACGGGTGACCGGAGCCCGCGGACCCGGCGGCGGCCCGCGCTACGGCGCCTTTGCCGGTGCCTTCGCCTCCGCCGGCGCGTCCCTGGGCCCCGCCGGCTCCACCCGTACCGCGCACACCTTGAACTCCGGCATCCGCGAGGCCGGGTCCAGCGCCGGGTTGGTCAGGGTGTTGGCGCGGCCCTCACCGGGCCAGTGGAAGGGCATGAACACCGTGTCGGGGCGGATAGCGGTGGTGATGCGGGCCGGGGCCACGGCGCGTCCGCGCCGGGAGACGACGGCCAGCGGGTCGCCCTCGGCCGCCCCGAGCCGCGCCGCGAGCCTCGGATGCAGCTCCACGAAGGGGCCGGGCGCGGCGGCGTTCAGCTCGTCCACGCGCCGGGTCTGCGCGCCGGACTGGTACTGCGCCACGACCCGCCCCGTGGTCAGCAGCACGGGGTACTCGTCGTCGGGTTCCTCGGCGCTCGGGCGGTGCGTGACGGGGACGAAGCGGGCCCGGCCGTCGTCGGTGGCGAACCGGTCCAGGAAGAGGCGCGGGGTGCCCGGGTGGGGGGCGCCGCCGTCCGCGGGCGCCGGGCACGGCCAGAACACCCCGTTCTCCTCCGCCAGCCGCCGGTAGCCGATCCCCGAGTAGTCCGCGGGCCCGCCCGCGCTCGCCCGGCGCAGCTCCTCGAAGACCTCCTCCGGATCGGTCGGGAACCCCTTCTCCAGCACCCCCGCCGGCCCCTTCTCCGCCCCGAGCCGCCCGGCCAGCCCGTGCAGCACCTCCAGGTCGCTGCGCACCCCCGGCGGCGGTGCGACCGCGCGCCGCCGCAGCAGCACCCGCCCCTCCAGACTGGTCGTGGTGCCCGTCTCCTCCGCCCACTGCGTCACCGGCAGCACGACGTCCGCCAGCGCCGCCGTCTCGGAGAGCACCACGTCGCACACGGCCAGGAGGTCCAGCGACCGCAGCCGCTCCTCGACGTGCGCCGCGCGCGGCGCCGACACCACCGGATTGGAGCCCATCACCAGCAGCGACCTGATGTCCGTGCCCAGCGCGTCCAGCAGCTCGTACGCGCTGCGCCCCGGCCCCGGCAGCGAGTCGGGGTCCACGCCCCACACCCCGGCGACATGCCGCCGCGCCGCCGGGTCGGTCAGCTTGCGGTAGCCCGGCAACTGGTCGGCCTTCTGCCCGTGTTCGCGCCCGCCCTGCCCGTTGCCCTGCCCGGTCAGACAGCCGTACCCGGACAGGGGACGCCCGGCCCGCCCGGTCGCCAGGCACAGGTTGATCCAGGCGCCCACCGTGTCCGTGCCCTTGGCCTGCTGCTCGGGCCCGCGCGCGGTCAGCACCATCGCCGCCTCGGGCGCGCAGAACATCCGCACCGCCTCCCGGAGTTCGGGAACGGACACCCCCGTGATCCGCTCCACGTACTCCGGCCAGTGCGCCATCGCCGCCGCCCGCGCCCCCTCCCAGCCCGTCGTGCGCTCCTCGACGTAGGCCTCGTCCACCCGCCCCTCGGCGACGACCAGGTGCAGCATGCCCAGCGCGAGCGCCAGGTCGGTGCCCGGCCTCGGCGCCAGGTGCAGGTCGGCCTGTTCCGCCGTCCTGGTCCGCCGCGGGTCGACGACGATCAGCGTGCCGCCGTTCTCGCGCAGTTCGGTGAAGTACCGCAGCGACGGCGGCATCGTCTCCGCCGGGTTCGACCCGACGAGGATCACGCACCCGGTCCTCGGGATGTCCTCCAGCGGGAACGGCAGCCCCCGGTCCAACCCGAACGCCCGCGTGCCGGCCGCCGCCGCCGAGGACATGCAGAACCGGCCGTTGTAGTCGATCTGCGAGGTCCCCAGCACCACCCGGGCGAACTTGCCCAGCGCGTACGCCTTCTCGTTGGTCAGCCCGCCCCCGCCGAACACGCCGACCGCGTCCGCCCCGTACTCCTCCCGCGTCCGCGCCAGGGCCGAGGCGATCCGGTCCAGCGCCTCGTCCCACGAGGCCGGCACCAGCGCGCCGCCGCCGTCCCGGACCAGCGGCGAGGTCAGCCGCACGCGCGAGGACAGCACCGCCGGCGCCGTACGGCCCTTGGCGCACAGCGCGCCCCGGTTCACCGGGAAGTCCGCGCGCTCGGTCACCTCGACGCTCCCGTCGGCGGCGGGCGTCAGATTCATCCCGCACTGCAGCGCGCAGTACGGACAGTGCGTGGGCGTGGCGGTGTTCTGCATGCCGCCCAGCGTGCGACGCCCGTGTTACACGCCCGGTCGGCCGTTCGTTACGCCGCCGGGACGGAGACCTCCCCGCCGTCCTCCGCCCGCCGTGAGGACCGTGGCACCGGTCAGCGCGCACCGGCCAGGGCACGCTCCACCCCGGGCTCCCGCGGCCCGAGGAAGCGCGGGTCCGGCTCGAGAACCGCGTCCAGCGCCGCCTTGCCCGCCGCGAGGATCTCCCGCGCGCCCCCGTAGTACCAGGTGAGGTCGTGCCGGTCGTCGACCCCGACGCCGTACGACGCCACGCCCGCCTCCTGGCACAGCGCCACCGCCCGCCGGATGTGGAAGCCCTGGCTGATCAGCACCGCCCGGTCCACGCCGAAGATCCTCTTCGCGCGCACGCAGGAGTCCCAGGTGTCGAACCCCGCGTAGTCGCTGACGATCCGCCCGTCGGGCACCCCGTGCCGGACCAGGTACGCCCGCATGGCGTCCGGCTCGTCGTACTCCTCGCGGCCGTTGTCCCCGGTGACGAGGACGACCTCGACCCGGCCCGCACGGTACAGGCCGGCCGCCGCGTCCAGCCGGCGGGCGAGGTACGGCGACGGCTCCCCGTCCCGCAGCCCCGCGCCGAACACGACCGCCACCTCGGTACGGGGCACGTCGGCGGCGGTGCGCAGCCGGTCGCCCGTCACGACGTACGTCCATGTCATCGGCAGCAGCGCCAGCACGCACCCGGCCGTCACCGCCTGCACCAGCCGCCGCTGCCCCTTCCGGGTGCGCGGAAGGCGCGGTCCGCGAGGTCTCCAGCGGCGCATCGGTATCGGTCCCCTCCCGGTCGGTTCCCCACCCCCAGGGACGCCCGGGCGCGCCGCCCGGTTCACCGACCGCTCACACGCGCTGTCCGGCGCCGCGTGGACCGCCGGAAAACACCCGTGACATCCACGCAACGGCTAGGCAACGTCCGGCCGCCACCCTCGGTGCATGACGAGGACACTCATGGGCAGGACGACGAGCGCGACGGCCCCCGGCGGCACCCCCGCCCTGGTCGTCGTCGCCCACGGCAGCCGCGATCCGCGCGCGCTGCGCACCGTGTGCGCGCTCCTCGACCGGGTCCGCGCCCTGCGCCCCGCCCTTCCGGTGCACCTCGGGCACATCGAGCTGAACGTCCCCCTGCTGCCCGACACGCTGGCCGCGCTCGGCGACGGGGCGGCCGTCCTGGTCCCCCTCCTGCTCGGCCGCGGCCATCACGTGGAGCGGGACATCCCCGAGGCGGCCGCGGCCTTTCCGGCCCGCACCCGCGTCGCCGCGCCGCTGGGCCCGCACCCCCTGCTCGTGGACGCCCTCCACGCCCGCCTCACCGAGGCCGGCTGGCCCGCCCGCGCCCCCCGGGACGGCGCCGTCGTCCTCGCCTCCGCGGGCTCCCGCGCCCCGGCCTCCCGCGCCGGCACGGCCCGCACCGCCGCCCTCCTCGCCGCCCGCCTCGGCGTCCCGGTCGTCCCCGCGTACGCCTCGGCCGCCGCGCCCACGGTTCCGGAGGCCGTCCGCGCCCTGACCGCCCGGGGCCACCGCCGCATCGCCGTCTCCTCCTGCTTCACGGCCCCGGGCCGCTTCGCCACGGAGTGCGCGGCGGCGGCCCCGTGGATCACCTCCGCCCCCCTGGGCACCCACCCGGCCATGGCCCGCCTGCTCCTGCACCGCTACGACGAGGCCGTCTCGGCTTCGAGGGACCTGCGCGTGGCGGGTCCGTAGACGCCCGGCAGATCGGCGTCGATGTGCCACAGCCACTGGTAGTACTGCACGGACGAGGCGACCTCGGCGGTGTACACGCCGTCGAAGGCACCGTGGTACAGGCCGAGCCGGGCCAGCCGCCTCTGCACCTCGCTCACCTGGGGGCCCCGGCTGCCGGTCGACAGCACCGGTGCTTCCGCGGGCGGTGAGGGGCGCTTCGCCGGCGGCGCGCTGCTCGGGGAGGCCGGCGGTGTGCGCTCGGCGCGGGGTGTCCCGCCGGGACGCGGTGCGCGCGTGCGCGTTCCGGCCGCGTTCCGGGCGGGGGCCGCCGACGCGGACGGGCTCGGGGACGTCGACGCGGAGGGGGCTGGGGGCGCCGACGTGGACGGGCCGGAGGGAACGACCGGTGCGGACGTCGGCGACGTACCGGCCGGGGGCGGGGAGTCCGGGGCCGCCCGCAGGTCGACCGTCGTGGCGGGCCGGTCGTCGGGCGACGCGGAGGAGAGCAGGTGGAAGAGGACCGCCGAGGCGAGGCCGATGGCACCGGTGCACGCGAGGAGGCGGCCCAGCGGTCTCCGCGGCCGGCGGTGACCGGCCGTGCCGGAACCGGCTGACGTGCCGGAACCGGCTGACGTCCCGGACCGTCCGGATTCCGGGCGCGGGCGGGAATCGCTGAAGAGGTTCAGGACCTCCAGTTCGATCGTGTCCTCCGCGTCCGGTGACGAGATGTGCCCGAAAACGGGATTCCCCGGAAGCAGGCCGGTCGCCCCGCGGGGTTTCACGGCCGGGTGCTCCTGCCGGTCGGACGACGGGCCGTGCCGGGAGGTCATCGGCCCTTTCCTCCGGGCGCCTCAAGCATGGGATTCATCCTTCTGCGGAAAAGTGGGAATTCTGTGGCGCTTCTGCGGATGATTCGTGAACCGGGGCAGCGGGCGTGCGCTGCCCCGGCTCAGCCGTTCACGTGTCCCGGGACGTCACGCACGACGACGGCGTCGGGAGAGGGCGAACAGCACGGCGCCCAGGGCGAGGACGACACCCGCCACCGCCGCGACCAGGGCGGCCGGGCCGGCGCCGGTGGTCGCCAGCAGGCCGGTGTCCTCGCTCGGGGCCGAGGACGGCTCGGACGGCTCGGGGGCCGGCTGCGCGGCGGACTCGGACGGCTGGTCCGTGGTCGCGGGCCGCGACGGAGAGGCGGGCTGCGACGGGTTCGCGGAGTCGCCCGGCTCTTCCGGCTTCGCGGGCTGCTCCGGCTGCTCCGGCTGCCCGGGCTCGGCCGGCTTCGTGGGCTCTTCCGGCTTCGTGGGCTCCCCGGTCCTGCACGCGAAGGCCGGCGTGCCGGTCCACGGGTAGTTGTGGCTCTCGTTGCCGGAGCCGTGGGTCCGTACGTCCTTGCCGATGTACAGACGCCCGTTGGTGCTCGCGGTGATGTCCGCGGACGCCTCGGGGGCGAGGATCGAGCCCATGAAGTTCCCGCCGCCTCCGAGGGTGAGCGAGGTGACGTCCTCGAAGTTGTACAGGATGCGCGAAGCCGCCTCCCCGAACTTCGAGGAGCTGTACAGGTCGGCCTGCTCGCCGTCGAAGCCCACGGACAGCGGGTTGATCCGCACCGGCTGGGAGCCGGTCACGTTGACGACGACGGGTGAACCGTCCGGGATCGACTTGAACGAGTACGACGAGGTGCCGTCGAGGTCGGCCGCGGAGATCTCGAAGACCTGCAGGCCGTCCTTGCCCGCCCCCGTGAAGGTGACCGACCCGCCTTCGCGCTTCGCGGTCCCCGTGGGCTTCAGCGCGCCGAGGCCGGCCGACTCCTTCTTGAGGGTCCCGCCGAACGAGGCGTAGGCACCGAGGGCCTCCTTCGCCCCCTTGCCGGTGGTGAGGGAGCCGCCGTTCGTCGTCAGCTCCCCCTCACCCGTCTGCTCGCCCCCCACCCGGACGGAACCGCCGTAGCCCGGTCCGGAGACGAGGCCGTGCCCGACGTCGACCGTGGTCCCCTCGGCGATCGCCAGGCCGCCGCCCACGGCGAGCATCACCTCGCCGGCGGCGGGCAGGATGCCGGAACCGGCTCCGGCCCGGCCGACGTTGAAGACGCCGCCCTTGTCGAACTTCGCGTCGCCGCGGACGACGAGCAGTCCCTCGGCCTCCGCGGTGCCGCCGTCGGCGGTGTAGTCGCCGCCGGCGTAGACGGCGACGTTGTTGTCGGTGAAACGCGGGGTGTTACCGATGCCCGGGGTGGAGCCGGGAACAGGACAGGAAGCCGAACGGTCCGCGGCGACCGCGGGGCCGGCGGCGAATGCGCCTCCGCACCCGAGTATTCCGAGAGAAAGGGCCAGGGTGGCCACGGTTCTGATTCTGGGGATCGTTATTTCTCGCTTGCGCACACCGCCGGACTTTAGCAGCGGAACGGAGGGGTGGAATGCGGGCGCGGAGGCATTCTCCCGAGGGCTGCGAAGAGAATTGGCTAAGGCTGTTCAATGCCTCCGTTAAGCGAGTGTTAAGGAAAAACGCAGGGGCTTTCCCGCCCGCTTCGGAGGCGGCGTTCCGGGAGGTGCGCGGGGTGTCGCGGGCGTGCGGCCCGCCCGGCCGCGTCCGGCCGGGACCGAGGCTCGTTTAACGGTGCCGAGTCCGGATCGTTACGGGGGGTGCGGCGGCGGACCGGTGCGACCGTCCCCCGGCGGGAGCGGTCACTGCTCCTCGATCTCGACCAGGGGAGGGTGCTGGTGCCAGGAGCAGAAGACCGCGATCTCCCGGTCGTCCTTCACGAAGGAGACCCGGATCCACTGGGGGTGCTTCCACACCTGCATCCGCCAGCCCGGATGGGGGACCGCCGAGACGAGTTCGGCGTGGTCCTCCCTCATGTCGAAGGTGACCCGGCCGCCGTCGACGGTGTAACCCTTGGTGTTCGACCCCGCCCCGGCGGACGGCTCGGGGGCCGAGGCCGTGGCCGCGTCGGCGGGAGCGTCGGCGGGTGCGGTGCTGGGCGGGGGAGCGGACGGGGTGCCGGGCGAGGGCTTCTCCGTCGTGTCGTGACCGCCGTCACCGGCCGGCTCCTGCCGGGCGGGCCGGGCGGGCCGGGCGGACGGTCCCGGGCCGTCGCCGAGTGCGGCCGCCGGTGCCTCGCCGGCCTGCTGCCCGGTGTCCGGGAGGGCGGGCGGGCGGGTGTAGGAGGCGGGCTCCAGCACCGTGTGGACACCCCACCAGGACAGCGTCCCCGCCGCCGCGGTGGACAGCGTCCAGGCAATGCCGTTCTTCAGTACTCGTCGCATCGTTTCCAAGTCGTGCCGGGTCCGCTTCGCCCAGGGGGTTCCGAGCGATTTCATTGAATAGCGTACGGTTCCGATCATGGCTAGTGTGCTTCTGGTCGAGGACGACCGATTCGTACGCGCTGCCCTCATCAGGCACCTGACCGATGCCTCCCACAGCGTGCGGAGTGTCGGAACGGCGCTGGATGCATTGCGCGAGGTTTCCCACATTCATTTCGACGTGGTGATCCTGGACCTGGGGCTGCCCGACCTCGACGGCGCCAAGGCCCTGAAGATGCTGCGGGGCATCACCGACGTCCCCGTGATCATCGCGACCGCCCGGGACGACGAGGCCGGGATCGTCCGCCTCCTCAACGACGGTGCCGACGACTACCTGACGAAGCCGTTCTCCGCGGAGCACCTCTCCGCGCGCATCGCCGCCGTCCTGCGGCGTTCCGGCGCGGGGGCGCACGCCCACGGGGAGCTGCCCCAGGCCCTTCAGGTCGGCGGGATATCCGTCGACCCGGTGCGCCGCCGGGCCACCCTGGACGGAACCGAACTGTCCCTGACCCGGAGGGAGTTCGACCTGCTCCTCTTTCTCGCGGAGCGCTCCGGCGTGGTCGTCTCGCGCAAGGAACTGCTGACGGAGGTCTGGAAGCAGCCCTACGGCGGCGACAAGACCGTCGACGTGCATCTGTCGTGGCTGCGCCGGAAACTGGGGGAGTCGGCCGCCAACCCCCGCTACCTGCACACCTACCGGGGCGTGGGTGTGAAACTGGAGGCCCCGCGGTGAGGTGGGCCCTCATCCGGGTCTGCCTCGCCGTCACCGGCATGGTGGTGGTGGCCTTCGCGGTGCCCCTGGGCCTGATCGTCAGGGAGATGGCCTGGGACCGGGCCTTCTCCAACGCCGAACGGCAGGCGACCGCGCTCGGACCGACCCTCTCGATCACCACCGACCGCGACCATCTGCAGCAGGCACTCCTGTCCACCGAGGCCGGTGTCGCACGCCGCATGGCCGTGCACGTCCCGGCCTCCGACGGCGGACCCGAACTGGAGGTGGGCCACGCCCGGGCGGAGCACGACCGGGTGGACACCGTCCGCGAACTCGGGCACGCCGGCATCACGAAGGTGCCGGGCGGCTCCGTGTTCCTGCAGCCCTTCGCGCTGAAGAACGGCGAGATCTGCGTCGTCGAGGTGTTCGTGCCCGAGTCCGAGAACAGCCGCGGGGTGGTCATGGCCTGGCTCGTCCTGGCCGGCGTCGGCCTCGCCCTGATCGCCGGCTCGGCCGTGGTCGCGGACCGCCTGGGCGTACGGCTCACCCAGCCGGCCAAGCGGCTCGCCGGTGCCGCGCACCTGCTCGGGAAGGGGAGCCTCGACGTGCGCGTCGCCGAGGACGGACCGAGGGAACTCAAGCAGGCCGCGGCGGCCTTCAACGCGATGGCCGGCCAGGTCGTCCAGCTCCTGGCCAACGAGAGGGAGCTGGCCGCGGACCTGTCCCACCGCCTGCGCACGCCGCTGACCGTGCTGCGGCTCAACGCCGCCTCGCTGGGCGGCGGCACCGCCGCCGAACAGACCCGCAGCGCCGTCGAGCAGCTCGAACGCGAGGTCGACGTCATCATCCGCACGGCACGGGCGGCCAAACCCCGGACGGCCGGACCGGTTCTCGACACGGGCTGCGACGCGGCCGAAGTGATCCGTGAACGCATGGACTTCTGGGCGGCGCTCGCCGAGGACGAGGGCCGCGCGGTCAGCGTCGCGGGCGCCCACGAGCAGGTCCACGTCCCCGTTCCCCGCGGAGAGCTCACGGCGGCCCTGGACGCCCTGCTGGGCAACGTCTTCCAGCACACGCCGGAAGGCACCGCCTTCTCCCTGGACGTGCACCGGAGCCCGGACTCGGTGATCATCCTGCTCTCCGACGCGGGTCCGGGCATCCCGGACCCCGAAGCGGCTCTCGCCCGGGGCAACGACGGCGACCGGGACGGGTCGACGGGGCTCGGCCTGGACATCGCGCGGCGCATGGCGGAAGCCACGGGCGGTGACCTGCGCATCGGCCGCTCGGTGCTCGGAGGGGCGGAGATCCGCGTGCGGATCCAGCTCCGCGCCCGGCGCGAGGGGCAGGCGCGCGGACGCGGACGCGGGGCGGTGCGCCGCCGCAGGCGCCCGGGGGTCACCCGCGGCTGAGGCGTGCGGGCCCGCCCCGGCGCGGGAAGCCCGCCCGGCCACGGACCGGTGGGGGTGTCCGGTCCGTGGCCTTCGGGGAGCGCGGTCGCGTCGCGCTCCGCGTACCGCGCCGGCGGGTACGGGGGGATGTGCCGGCGCGGCGGATCTGGTCGCCCGAAGGGGCACGGCCTCAGTACAGGGGCTCGCCGCCGGCGGCCGGAAGCGCTGCCCGGCGATCTTTAGGGACGTCTTGACCGGTCCCTGAGGCCAGGCTCACGTCACGGGGCCGAGGGGCCGGTACGGGACGGGCCGAGGCGGCTTGTCACCCCCTGCGCATACTGTTCCGTACATGGAAGGCACCGCAGCGCTCCCCGCCCCGTACGACCCCGCGTCAGTGGCCCGCTACGCCCCCGAGCCCGACAAACGCCCCGGCCGCACCGCCTTCCAGCGTGACCGCGCCCGGGTCCTGCACTCCTCCGCCCTGCGCCGCCTCGCCGGCAAGACGCAGGTCGTCGCGCCGGGGGAGGGGAACCCCCTGTGGGACGCCAGTCCCCGCACCCGCCTCACCCACTCCCTGGAGTGCGCCCAGGTCGGCCGCGAGCTCGGCGCCGCCCTGGGCTGCGACCCGGACCTGGTGGAGGCGGCCTGCCTCTCCCACGACCTCGGCCACCCGCCCTTCGGCCACAACGGCGAGACCGCGCTGAACGAGTTCGCCGAGGACTGCGGCGGCTTCGAGGGCAACGCCCAGTCCCTGCGCCTGCTCACCCGCATCGAGCCCAAGCGGTTCACCGAGCACGGCCCCGTCGGCCTCAATCTCACCCGTGCCGCCCTCGACGCCGCCACCAAGTACCCCTGGCCGCGCGGCTCCCACCCCACCGACCCGGCCTCCCCGAAATTCGGCGTGTACGAGGACGACCGCCCCGTCTTCGACTGGGTCCGCGAGGGCGCCCCCGGCACCCGCACCTGCTTCGAGGCACAGGTCATGGACTGGGCCGACGACGTGGCGTACTCCGTGCACGACGTCGAGGACGGCCTGCACGCCGGTCACATCGACCCGAACTGCCTGCTCGCCGACCCCGAGCGCGAGGCAGTCTTCGAGGCCGCCGCCGGCCGGTACGTCCCCGCCGGCACCGACCACGCCGAGCTCGCCGCCGCCCTCGACCGCCTCCTCGCCCAGGACTGGTGGCCGCACGGGTACGACGGCTCGGCCGTCGCCCAGGCCCGCCTGAAGGACGCCACCAGCCAGCTCATCGGCCGCTTCTGCCTCGCCGCCGAGGCCGCCACCCGGGCCGCGTGGGGCGGCGGCCGGCTCACCCGGTACACCGCCGAACTGGTCGTCCCCCGCGAGACCCGCATGGAGTGCGCCGTCCTCAAGGCCGTCGCCCACCGGTACGTCATGCAGCGCGCCGAACAGGAACGGCTGCGCGCCGCCCAGCGCGTCGTCGTCGCCGAACTGGCCGAGGCGCTCACCGCCCGCGCCCCCGACGGCCTCGACCCCCAGTTCCGCGCCCTGTTCGACGCGGCGCCCGACGACCGCGCCCGCAAACGGGTGATCGTCGACCAGATCGCCTCGCTCACCGACGCCTCGGCCCGCTCGCTTCACGCCCGCCTGACGGCCCGTCCGTGAGACTGTCGACCGGGAGACCGTCGATGGCCTGATCGGGTCACTCCCCCTTCCCGCGCCACGCCGTGTGCGGGACGCTCGCATCCGGCGGCACCCTGACGAGGAGGCAACAAGTGGTCGACGCGAATCAGACGTTCGTCATCGTCGGAGGAGGTCTGGCCGGCGCGAAGGCGGCCGAGACGCTCCGCACGGAGGGGTTCACCGGCCGGGTGATCCTCGTCTGCGACGAACGCGACCACCCCTACGAGCGCCCGCCGCTGTCCAAGGGCCACCTGCTCGGCAAGGAGGAACGCGACAGCGTCTTCGTGCACGAGCCCGCCTGGTACGCGCGGCACGACGTCGAGCTGCACCTCGGCCAGACCGTCGACGCGATCGACCGTGCCGCGAAGACCGTCCACTACGGCGACGACGGCACCCGCATCCGGTACGACAAGCTGCTCCTGGCCACCGGTGCCGAACCGCGCCGTCTCGACGTGCCCGGCACCGGCCTCGCCGGCGTCCACCACCTGCGCCGCCTCGCCCACGCCGAGCGCCTCAAGGGCGTCCTCGCCTCCCTCGGCCGGGACAACGGCCACCTCGTGATCGCCGGCGCCGGCTGGATCGGCCTGGAGGTCGCGGCGGCGGCCCGCGAGTACGGCGCCGAGGTCACCGTCGTCGAGCCGGGCCCCACCCCGCTGCACGGCGTCCTCGGCCCCGAGCTGGGCTCCGTCTTCACCGAGCTGCACGAGGCGCACGGCGTCCGCTTCCGCTTCGGCGTGCGGCTGACCGAGATCGTCGGCCAGGACGGCATGGTGCTCGCCGCCCGCACCGACGACGGCGAGGAACACCCCGCGCACGACGTGCTCGCCGCGATCGGCGCCGCCCCGCGGGTCTCCCTCGCGCAGGCCGCCGGCCTGGAGATCGCCGACCGCGCGCACGGCGGCGGCATCCTCGTCGACGAACGGCTGCGCACCAGTGACCCCGACATCTTCGCGGCCGGCGACGTCGCCTCCTTCCCGCACGCCCTGTTCGACACCCGGATGCGCGTCGAGCACTGGGCCAACGCCCTCAACGGCGGCCCCGCCGCGGCCCGCGCCATGCTCGGCGAGGACGTCGTCTACGACCGCGTGCCCTACTTCTTCTCCGACCAGTACGACCTCGGCATGGAGTACTCCGGCTGGGCACCGGCCGGGTCCTACGACCAGGTGGTGATCCGCGGGGACGCCGCCAAGCGCGAGTTCGTCGCCTTCTGGGTGAAGGAGGGCCGGGTACTGGCCGGGATGAACGTGAACGTGTGGGACGTCACGGAACCGGTCCAGCGGCTGATCCGCTCGCGGGCACAGGTGGACACGGAGGCCCTCGCGGACCCGCACGTCCCGCTGGAAAGCCTCGTTCCGTAGCCCGCTCCCCACCGCCGTGCTGCGATTCCCGGGGGCAACCCCCGGACCCCCGGCCGGGGGCCGGTCACCGCAGCGGAGGAGTGTCGGCGCCGCCCCCGTAGAATCGCCACGTGGCAGGACGGATCAACGACGAGGACGTGAAGGCGGTACGGGACGCGGTCCCGATCGACGCCGTCGTCTCCGAGTACCTCCAGCTGCGCAGCGCGGGCGGCGGCAACCTGAAGGGGCTGTGCCCCTTCCACGACGAGAAGTCCCCGTCCTTCCAGGTCAGCCCGAGCAAGGGTCTCTTCCACTGCTTCGGCTGCCAGGAGGGCGGCGACACCATCACGTTCGTGATGAAGGTCGACCACCTCACCTTCTCGGAGGCGGTCGAGCGTCTGGCCGGCCAGGCCGGCATCACCCTGCGCTACGAGGAGGGCGGCTACAACCCCACCCACCAGCGCGGCGAACGCATCCGCCTGGTCGAGGCCCACAAGGCCGCCGCCCAGTGGTACGCGGAACAGCTGGCCACCAGCCCCGAGGCGGACGCCGGCCGCGCCTTCCTCGCCGAGCGCGGCTTCGACCAGGCCGCGGCCGAGCACTTCGGCGTCGGCTACAGCCCCCAGGGCTGGGACCACCTCGTCCGCTACCTGCGCGGCAAGGGCTTCAGCGACAAGGAGCTGCTCCTGTCCGGGCTGGCCCAGGAGGGCCGCCGCGGCCCCATCGACCGCTTCCGCGGCCGGCTGATGTGGCCCATCCGCGACATCGGCGGCGACGTCGTCGGCTTCGGCGCCCGCAAGCTCCACGAGGCCGACACCGGACCCAAGTACCTGAACACCCCCGACACCCCGATCTACCGCAAGTCCCAGGTCCTCTACGGCATCGACCTCGCCAAGAAGGACATCGCCAAGGCGTCCCGCGCGGTCGTCGTCGAGGGCTACACCGACGTCATGGCCTGCCACCTGGCCGGCGTCACCACCGCCATCGCCACCTGCGGCACCGCCTTCGGCGGCGACCACATCAAGATCCTGCGCCGCCTGCTGATGGACAACGGCTCGGCCCGCGTGATCTTCACCTTCGACGGCGACGCGGCCGGCCAGAAGGCGGCCCTGCGCGCCTTCGAGGACGACCAGAAGTTCGCCGCCGAGACGTACATCGCCATCGCCCCCGACGGCATGGACCCCTGCGACCTGCGCCTGGCCAAGGGCGACGAGGCCGTCGCCGACCTGGTCGAGCCGCGCACCCCGCTCTTCGAGTTCGCCCTGCGCCAGATCGTGAGCCGCTACGACCTCGACACCCCCGCCGGCCGCGCCGCCGCCCTGGACGAGGCCGCACCGGTCGTCGCCCGCATCAAGAACAGCGGCGCCCAGCACGAGGTCGCCGTGCAGCTCGCCGGCATGCTCGGCATCCTCGACACCCAGTTCGTCGTCAGGCGCGTCGCCCAGCTCGCCCGCTGGGCCCGCGACCGCGGCGGCAAGGGCCCCGCCCCCGACCAGCGGCAGCGCGGCGGCGCCGGCGGCGGTCCGCAGCAGTACGCCGCCCCGGCCCAGGGGACCCCCCGCGGCCCCGCGCTGAATCTGCGCAACCCCGTCTTCGCCACCGAACGCGAGCTGCTCAAGCTCGCCCTGCAGCGCCCCGAGCTGGTCTCCCCGGCCTTCGACGCGTACGGCGTGGACGAGTTCACCGCCCCGCCCTACGCGGCCGTACGCCAGGCGATCCTGGACGCGGGCGGCGCCGAGCTCGGCGTCCAGGACCCGCAGGACTACCTGGTCCGCGTCCGCGAGGCCGCCCCCGACGACACCGTCCGCGCCATGGTCACCGAACTCGCCGTCGAGGCGATCATGCTGCACCGCGGGGTGAAGGACGTCGACGAGGTCTACGCCGGCGCCCAACTGGTCACCGTCCGGCGCCGCGCCGTCGAGCGCCGCATCCGCGAGATCACCGGCCGCCTCACCCGCCTGGGCACCCACGGCGACCCGGCCGAACTCGCCGCCGTGCAGAACGAGCTGTGGGTCCTCCAGCAGTACGACCAGAGCCTGCGCGCCCACGGCGCCGCCGCGCTGTAGCGCGGGGAGCGGAACGGGCCGCCGGTCACCACGCGGTCACGGGCCGGACGCAAAAAGTCACCGCACGCCCCTCGTGGCGGCGATGTGTCGTACCCCACACTGGGGGCGGTTGCCAGTCCGCGGAGCGCGGCCGGTCCGTCCCGGGACGGTTCCCGGACCCTGGCCGCGTCCACCCCCGTACGGGACGGACGGCGGCGAGCGAGAGCCGGTTCCGCCCCGAAGTACCGCTGCCGCTCCGGCCGGCAGCGTTCCTCCTGGAGGTCGCCCCCCGTGCAGACCCGGACCCTCACCCAGACCGACGCGCATACCGTCGGCGCGGAGCCGGACGCGGACACCGGCGTCCTCGGCGCCATGCCCGCGCAGCACCGCGCCCTGTACCGCCCCGGCCCCGCGCCCGCCGCCGAGCCACCGGCCACAGCGCCCCCGGGCACCACCGGAGCCCCGGACGCCCTCGGAGCCCGGGCCGCCGACGAGGCCCCGGACGCCGACCCGGTCCCGGAGACCACCGCACCCGCCGAGGAGACCGCCGCACCCGCCGACGAGCCCGACGAGCCCGAAGAGCCCGTCGCGGTGCCGGCGCCCACCCGCACGGAGTCCGGCGGCCCCTCCTCCGACCTGTTCCGCCAGTACCTGCGCGAGATCGGCCGGATCCCACTGCTCTCCGCGGCCGAGGAGGTCGACCTCGCGCGCCGCGTGGAGGCGGGACTGTTCGCCGAGGAGAAGCTGCGGCTCACCCCCGACCTGGACAGCGGCCTCGCCCTGGACCTCGACCGGCTCGTCGTCATGGGCCGCCTCGCCAAGCGCCGCCTGATCGAGGCGAACCTGCGGCTCGTCGTCTCGGTGGCCAAGCGCTACGTCGGACGCGGCCTGACCATGCTCGACCTGGTCCAGGAGGGGAACCTGGGCCTGATCCGGGCCGTGGAGAAGTTCGACTACACCCGCGGCTACAAGTTCTCCACCTACGCCACCTGGTGGATCCGCCAGGCCATGTCCCGGGCGCTCGCCGACCAGGCCCGCACCATCCGCGTCCCCGTGCACGTCGTGGAGCTGATCAACCGGGTCGTCCGCGTCCAGCGCCGCATGCTCCAGGAGCGCGGCTACGAGCCGACCCCGCAGGAGGTCGCCGCCCACCTGGACCTGTCCCCGGAGCGCGTCGGAGAGGTGCTGCGCCTCGCCCAGGAGCCGGTCTCCCTGCACGCCCCGGTCGGCGAGGAGGACGACGTCGCCCTCGGCGACCTCATCGAGGACGGCGACGCCGCCAGCCCCGTCGAGTCCGCCGCGTTCCTGCTGCTGCGCCGGCACCTGGAGGACGTGCTCTCCACGCTCGGCGAACGCGAGCGCAAGGTCGTCCAGCTCCGCTACGGCCTGGCCGACGGCCGCCCCCGCACCCTGGAGGAGATCGGCCGCATCTTCGGCGTGACCCGGGAGCGGATACGCCAGATCGAGTCCAAGACCCTCAACAAGCTCCGCGACCACGCCTACGCCGACCAGCTGCGCGGCTACCTCGACTGAGGTCCGGGGCCGGCCCGGGACCGGCGAGGCCGGTCAGGCGTCCGGGCCCGCCCCCTCCCCCCGCTTCCGGGCGTCGGCGCCGGCGCCGACCGCCACGCCGATCCCGAGCCCGAGCGCGAGGCCCAGACCCAGGTTGCCGCTCAGCTGCCCGAAGCAGAGACCCAGGGCGACCCCGATCGCCAGCCCCAGCCCCGAGCCCGGCCGGTGTCCGGCGCCGTCACCGGCGGCGCCCGCCTCCGGCCGCCCCGGACCCTGCCCCGCTTCCGGCCCGGTGCCCTCGCCGTCGTCCGTCATCGTGCCCCGTCCCCTCGTGTCCCGGCCGCGCGGTCAGTCGACCTCGGCGACCGCCTGCGCGAACTGCGCCGCGTACAGGCGGGCGTACGCGCCCTGGGCCGCCAACAGCTCGTCGTGCGTGCCCTGTTCGATGATCGCACCGTTCTCCATCACCAGGATCACGTCGGCATCGCGGATCGTCGACAGCCGGTGGGCGATGACGAACGAGGTCCGCCCGTGCGCCAGCTTGGCCATCGCCTTCTGGATCAGCACCTCGGTACGGGTGTCCACCGAACTCGTCGCCTCGTCCAGCACCAGGATCACCGGGTCGGAGAGGAACGCCCGCGCGATCGTGATGAGCTGCTTCTCGCCCGCGCTCACCCCCGTGCCCTCGTCGTCGATCACCGTGTCGTAGCCGTCGGGCAGCGTCCGCACGAACCGGTCGGCGTGCGCCGCCCGCGCGGCCTCCTCGATCTCCTCGCGGGTGACCTCGCGGGCCGCGCCGTACGCGATGTTCTCGGCGATGGTGCCGCCGAACAGCCAGGTGTCCTGGAGCACCATGCCGATCCCGGCCCGCAGCTCGTCCCGGGACATCCTCGCGATGTCCACCCCGTCCAGGGTGATCCGCCCGCCGGACACCTCGTAGAACCGCATCAGCAGGTTGACCAGCGTGGTCTTGCCGGCGCCGGTCGGGCCGACGATGGCGACCGTGTGGCCCGGCTCCACCGTCAGCGACAGGTCCTCGATCAGCGGCTTGCCGGGGTCGTAGCGGAAGGAGACGTGCTCCAGCTCCACCCGCCCCCGCAGCTCCCCGGGCCGCACGCCCGGGACCGGGTCCGCCGACTGCTCCTCGGCGTCCAGCAGCTCGAAGACCCGCTCCGCCGACGCCACGCCCGACTGCACCAGGTTCGCCATCGACGCGATCTGCGTCAGCGGCATCGAGAACTGCCGGGAGTACTGGATGAACGCCTGCACGTCACCGATGGACAGCGACCCCGAGGCGACCCGCAGGCCGCCCACCACCGCGACGAGCACGTAGTTCAGGTTGGACACGAACATCATCAACGGCTGCATGATCCCGCTGTTGAACTGCGCCCTGAACCCGGCCTCGTACAGTGCCTCGTTCTGCTCGGCGAACCGCTTCGCCGACTCCTCCTGGCGCCCGAACACCTTCACCAGCGCGTGCCCGGTGTACATCTCCTCGATGTGCGCGTTCAGCTGCCCCGTGGAGCGCCACTGCTGCACGAACTGCGGCTGCGACCGCCTGCCGACCCAGGTGGCCACCACGAACGACAGCGGAACGGTCACCAGCGCGACCAGCGCGAGGATCCAGGAGACGTAGAACATCATCGCCAGCACGCCGATGACGGTCAGCAGCGAGTTGATCAGCTGGCCCATCGACTGCTGCAGCGTCTGCCCGATGTTGTCGATGTCGTTCGTCGCCCGCGACAGCACCTCGCCGCGCTGCCGGGTGTCGAAGTACGACAGCGGCAGCCGCGACAGCTTCGTCTGCACGTCCTCGCGCATCCGGAACATCGTCCGGTTGACCGCCCGGTTCACCAGCCGCGTCGCCACCGCCATCAGCATCCCCGCCGCGGCGAACACCGCCAGCGCCAGCAGCAGCACCTCGCCCACGGCACCGAAGTCGATGCCCCGCCCCGGCGTGAAGTCCGTGCCGCGCAGCATGTCGGCGATCCTGCCGTCCCCGCGCTCCCGCATGGACGCCAGCACCTGCTCCTTCGTGGCCCCGGACGGCATGTCCCGCCCGACGACGCCCGCGAAGACCAGGTCGGTGGCCCTGCCGAGGATCTTCGGCCCGGCCACGCTGAGGCCGACGCTGACCACCACGCAGGCCACCAGCGCGAGGACCGTCCCGCGCTCGGGCCGGAACCGGGCGACGAGCCGCTTGCCCGACCCCTTGAAGTCCATCGAACGCTGGTCGGGGCCGCCCCCGGCCATCATGCGACCGCCAGGCCCCGCCATCAGGCAGCCTCCGCTTCCGTCAGCTGGGAGAGCACGATCTCCCGGTAGGTGTCGTTGTCCGCCATCAGCTCGTGGTGCCGGCCCACACCGACCACCCGCCCCTCGTCCAGCACGACGATCCGGTCGGCGTCCCGGACGGTCGCCACCCGCTGCGCCACGATCACCACGGTCGCCTCGGCCGTCTCCCGGGCCAGCGCGGCGCGCAGGGCCGCGTCGGTGGCGTAGTCGAGCGCCGAGAAGGAGTCGTCGAAGAGGTAGATCTCCGGACGCCGCACCAGCGTCCGGGCGATCGAGAGCCGCTGCCGCTGGCCGCCCGACACATTGGTCCCGCCCTGCGCGACCGGCGCGTCGAGCCCGCCCTCCAGCCCCTCCACGAACTCCCTGGCCTGCGCCACCTCCAGCGCGTGCCACAGCTCCTCGTCGGTGGCGTCCGGATTGCCGTAGCGCAGATTGGTCGCGACGGTGCCCGCGAAGAGGTACGGCCGCTGCGGCACCAGGCTCACCACCTTGGCCAGCACCTTCGGGTCGACGGTGCGCACGTCCACCCCGTCGACCAGCACCTCGCCCTCGGTGGCGTCGAACAGCCGGGGCACCAGCCCCAGCAGCGTGGACTTGCCGCTGCCGGTCGAGCCGATGACGGCGGTCGTCTCGCCCGGCCGGGCCACCAGATCGACGTTCCTCAGCACCGGCTCCTCCGCGCCGGGGTAGCGGAACCCGGCGCCCCGCAGCTCCAGATGCCCGTGCCGCCGCAGCTCGGTGACCGGCGCCAGGGGCGGCACCACGCTGCTCCCGGTCTCCAGGACCTCCTGGATCCGCTCCGCGCACACCTCGGCGCGCGGCACCATCATGAACATGAAGGTGGCCATCATCACGGACATGACGATCTGCATCAGATAGGCCAGGAACGCCGTCAGATCGCCGATCTGCATCCCGCCGCTGTCGATCCGGTGCGCGCCGAACCACACCACCGCGATCGACGACAGGTTCACCACCGTCATGACCACCGGGAACATCAGCGCCAGCAGGTTTCCGGTGCCCAGCGACACGTCCGTCAGGTCGGAGTTGGCCTTCCGGAACCGCCGCTGCTCGTACTCGTCCCGCACGAAGGCGCGGATGACCCGGTTGCCGGTGATCTGCTCGCGCAGCACCCGGTTCACCGTGTCCAGACGTTCCTGCATGGACCGGAACAGCGGCCGCAGCCGGCGCACGATCAGCGTCACGCAGACCGCCAGCACCGGCACGACCCCGACGAGGACACCGGACAGCGGCACGTCCAGGCCGAGCGCCATCACGATGCCGCCCACGCACATGATGGGCGCCGACACCATCAGCGTGAACGTCATCAGGGCCAGCATCTGGATCTGCTGCACGTCGTTGGTGGTCCGCGTGATCAGCGAGGGCGCGCCGAAGGAGCCGACCTCCCGCGCGGAGAAGGACTGCACCCGGTCGAAGACGGCGCCCCGCAGGTCCCGGCCGAGCGCGGAGGCGGTGCGGGCGCCGTAGTACACGGCACCGATGTTGCACACGACCTGCGCCAGCGAGATGCCGGTCATCAGGGCGCCGTGGCCCAGGATGTAGCCGGAGTCGCCCTCGACGACACCGCTGTCGATGATGTCCGCGTTCAGGGTCGGCAGGTAGAGGCTGGCGCAGGTCTGCAGGAACTGCAGCGCCACCAGCAGCGCGACGGGTTTCTTGTAGGGCCTGAGACAGGTTCGCAGGAGTCGTATGAGCACGCTGGGTCTCTCGGAGTCGGCGACAGGGGCGAATGGTTGCCCCTGGCCCCTATCGTCGGTCACTCCACCCGCGTTACCTCAACCGATTAATCCGGCGGCGCCGTCCTTCCGGCCCACGGGCGCCCCTACGCGCCGAACGCCCCCGGGTGCGTCTGCTCCCGCACCGTCACGAACTGCTGCCGCACCGCCTGGCCCACCGCGAGCTCCTCGCCCGGCTCCAGGACCTGCGCCACCGCGCCCTGCCACGCCGGGGGAGTGCGCGGGTCCAGCGTCCCCTGCGACACGCCCAGCGCCCAGGCCGCCTGCCGGGCCGCGCCGATCGCCGCGTAGTCCGCCGGCTGCGGTACGACGACCTGCGTCCCGAACAGCGCCGGTGCCACCGCCTGCACCGCCGGCAGCTCGGCCGCCGCGCCCAGCAGGAACACCCGCCGCACCTCCACGCCCCGGCCGCGCAGCACGTCCAGCGCGTCGGCGAGCCCGCACAGCATGCCCTCGAACGCGGCCCGCGCCAGGTGCTCGGGCTTCATCGACTCGCGCCGCAGCCCCGCCAGCGTCCCCGCGGTGTGCGGCAGATGCGGCGTCCGCTCGCCCTCCAGGTACGGCAGCAGCACCAGCCCGTGCGCGCCCGGCGTCGACTTCATGGCCAGGTCGGACAGGGTCTCCAGGTCCGGCAGCCCGAGCAGCTCGGCGGTGCCGCGCAGGGTCCGTACGGCGTTCAGGGTGGTGACGACCGGCAGGTGCATGCCGGTGGCGTCCGCGAGCGAGGTGATCATGCCGTTCCGGTCGGCGAGGGCCTCGGGGTGTACGGCCATCACGGACCCGGAGGCGCCGAGCGAGACCACCGCGTCGCCGAGCCCGATGCCGAGCCCGAAGGCCGCGGCCATCGTCTCGCCGGTCCCCGCGGAGATCAGCAGCCCCTCCGGCGTCGTACCGGCCGCGTCGGCCGGACCGATCACCTCCGGCAGCACCGCCTGGTGCCCGAGCGCCAGCTCCACCAGATCGGGCCGGTAACCGCCGGCCGCCGCCGACCAGTAGCCGGTCCCGGAGGCGCCGCCCCGGTCGGTGGTCCTGCGGGCCGGACGCCCCAGCAGCTGCCACACCAGCCAGTCGTGGGCCTGCATCAGCACGGCGGTCCGCGCGGCGGCCTCCGGCTCGGTGCGGGCCAGCCAGCGCAGCTTGGTCACCGGATGCGGGGCCTGCGGGACACAGCCCACGGCCTGCGCCCACGCCTCGCGTCCGCCGAGCGCGTCGATCAGATCGGCCGCGGCCACCTGCGAGCGCTTGTCGCCGCCCACCATGGCCGGGCGCACGGTGTTGCCCTGGGCGTCCAGCGGCACCACCGAGTTGGCCTGCGCCGAGACTCCGATGGCCTGCACGCCCTCCAGCAGCCCGCCGCCCGCGGCCTCCCCGAGGGACAGCAGCCAGGCCTGCGGGTCGACGTCGGAGGGACGGCCCCCGCCCTCGGGGCTCTCGACGGGATGCGGCGCGTATCCCTGCCGGAGCACGGCCCCGGTGTCCGCGTCGCAGACGACGATACGAGTGAAATCGAGCGCACTGTCCAACCCGGCGACTATCCCCATGCGTGAAATTCTGCCGCACGGCGGAAGCCCCCCGTACCGGGCGGGGGCACCCGTCTCAGGTGTTGCTGGTGCCCCAGTCGTCCGCGCCGGCGCCGTTCGCGTTGCGTTCCCGCAGCGAGCGCACGCGCTGGGCCACCGAGTCGGGCATCCGGTCGCCGACCTTGTCGCTCACCACGTGGTACGCCTTGTCCGCGAACTGCCTGCCCTGCTGGGCCGCCGACTCCGCGGTGTTGCGGACGGCCGGGTTCTGCGCGACCTGCCGAGCGGACCTCCGCAACTGCTCGTAACGCTCGCGCCCGGCCTTCGTGCCGAGCACGTAACCCACGGCGAGTCCGACGACGAATGTGAGCCGGTAACGCATGGCGTCCACCCTTCCCTTGCTGTGGCTCCGAGGTGCCGGGGAGTACCGATTGGCGGAGCACCCCCCTGCTTGCGCTAATGTATGTGTCGCAGCGAGCGCGCGCCCCCTGGCGAATACCCGGGCGAGCGCGTTCGATGCGATACGAGACCTTCCTCGGTAGCTCAATTGGCAGAGCAGCCGGCTGTTAACCGGCAGGTTACTGGTTCGAGTCCAGTCCGGGGAGCTCGGTCCTCCGTAGCTCAATTGGCAGAGCAGCCGGCTGTTAACCGGCAGGTTACTGGTTCGAGTCCAGTCGGGGGAGCATGGTGAACGAGGGCCCTCAGGGGTCCTTTTTCATTGCCCGGGTGCGTGCCCGGTCCCCACCCGGGCACGTGTGCGGAGGCATGCGCGTGGATCTTCCGGGAACTCCCGGGAACCACGCGGCACGCTGCGGAGTCCTCAAGGTCGTGAAGGCATCGCGGTGTGCCGACCAGCCGAGGCAGGAGATCGTATGAGCGGCTATGCTGCGGCAGACGGCGCGCACACATGTACGCGACACGCCGTTCACGGGGCGGTAGCTCAGCCGGTTAGAGCAGCGGACTCATAATCCGTCGGCCGTGGGTTCGAGTCCCACCCGCCCCACCACAGCAGTAACGTCGTGACCTGCGAGAACGCCCGTTTCACGCTAGCGCCGACGAGGCTTTCACCGCACGAACACCGCACCGAAACCTCGTGCGATCACTCCCATGGCTTACGTCAAGACCAATTCCCGGCTGTCCGGAGACCCCTCCTGCACCGTCGAGTGGCGGGCCGGCGGCACCCGAACGGGCCGCTGGTGCCGTGAGACCTTCGACGATGACAAGCAGGCGGAACGTTTCCGCGACCTGGTCAACGGTCACGGACAGCAATGGCCGCCGGGGTGGGTCAAGGGGGAAGGATCCGTCGAGCCGGACGAGTCGCCGGTGCTGGATGCGGAAAAGTTCCCGATCTACGCCCATGCCTACGTGGGGCTGCTGACGGACATATCCGACCACACCAGAACCAACTGCACCAGGTTCATCGATCCAGCGGGTGTCACGTTTTCTCCAACGGTGGATCGGTCGGTGGTGGTCGGTCGTCACCAGAGGCTGAGGGGGCGGCCCGCGGCAATCGCCGCACGGATGCGTGCTGCGATCTCCGCTTCGGACTCCCCGCAGTTCCGGCCGGCCCGGATAGCGGCGCCTATGGCGCGGGAGCGTCCGGCCGGGCTGCGAAGGTCTGCGAGGGGGCTGCCCGGGTCTCTGCGGCGGGCCAGCCATTCGGCACGGTTCTCCGCCGCTGTCCCCAGTCGCAGGTGCGTCGGCTGCCGGCAGGAGTGGTTGTCGCAGGTGTGGCAGACGGTCGGGCTGTCGGTGCCCCAACCGAGCCGAGGGATGACACCGTGCGCGAGCTGGTACCCGTAGAGGTGGCCCGGCATCGTGCCGCGTCGCGTCCTGCCCGGCCGCGAGGCGGCCCTGAAGCTGGCGTGGCCGGTGCTGGAGATCCCGCCGAAGAAGAACCAGCAGTCTTCGGTTGACCCTGGTCGGTAGACCTTTGCCCAGTACCGGGCTTGAACGGACTCGTTGGCAAGCCAGACCGACCACTCAACAGCCGGTATGCGCACGGGCGTTGGCTCACCGATGAGGGCAAGTTGCTCATCAACGTGAACGGGCCCGGACTCGTTCACCGCCGCGAGCGGGAAGAGTCCGGGCCCGAGGTCGTTCTCAGGCGGCATCAGCCCGGCTACCGTCCGCTGTGACGACCGAGGCCGAAGAAGCCGCTTCCGCCGCATCGGCCCTAGGCTTCCGGGCCCGGGTGGGACGGGGGGCGCTCCTTGGCGTCCCCGAACGACACTTCCCGCCTCGTGCCGACACGCCGCCGTGCTCACTCGAACGGGACGCCGGGTCGGGCCGCCTGGCCCGCGCCGCTGCGCCGTACGGTGTGTGCCGGTGCTCCGTGCGGCGCACCCGCCGTGTGATCCCGTGCCCCGCCTCGCACGGTGCGGGAGGCCACCGGTGGGCTTTCGCACCGTGCGAGGCGGCCAGTAGCCTGCTCGTTGTCCGACCGTCGCCAACGGGTCACCTGGCAAGACCACTTGTCCCGCATGCTGAGAAATACGAGAATCACTGGTGACATCGCCGAGCGCCTCGTCTTAACGTTTCCCCACCCGGCGGGATCAGCATAGGCCCTGCTCAGGGGGGGTTCATCGTGGGTTCGACCAACGGGGAAGTGCTTCGGTGGAGTTAGCAGGGGGAGCCGATCGGTGGCCGATATCCGGATATGGGAGTCTTCTTCTGCGGACGGGAGCCCGGCCATGAGGCCGACGGCTCCGAGCGGGCCGGCAGTGCCCTCCGTACGGACACAGGACCGGCCTCCCGCTGAACTGCTCGCCGCACCCTGCCGGTTCAGCGCGCTGAGCCTGGCCCCCCGACGGCTGCTCACCGCGGCCGACGACGCCCGCTGGGAAACCCGGTGGACCGTCGCCCGGATCGACGGCCGCCCCGTCGGAGCGGTCACCAGCCACCGCCCGGCCACCGCCCGGTTCACCGGTGGGCCCTACGAACTGACCAAACTGGGCGACGTGTTGGGGCGCCCCGCCCCCGAAGACCCCCGGCGCTGGGTGTTCGTCGGCGGATGCCGCGACCTCGCCGCGGGCGCCCTCACCGACAGCACGCTGAGCGAAGACGAGATGGCACAGGTGCGCGGCGCCCTCGCGGCACACGCCTTCGCGGAGGCCGACGCCGCCGGGGACTTCCCCGTCGCCCTGCACGTACGGGCCGACGAGGCGGCGGCCTTCACGGCGGGAATCGGCCCCTGCGCCGTTGCCCGCGAACTCAATCGGACGGCCGACCTGTTCCTCACCGGCAACGACGTGGAGGAGCACACCGCCGCGCTCAGCGCCTCGCAGCGCGAACGCTGTCGCAAGGACCGGCGCAGATTCGCGGCCCTCGGCCACACCGCCCGGCGGGTGCCCGCCGAGACCGTGCTGGCCGAAGCGGCACCGCTGGTCTGCGCGGTCAAGACCAAGTACGGGGTGGCCGACCACCCGAGGCTCGCGCTCTTCCGACTCCAGGAGTGGGTAAGGGCGTTCGGCACCGGCGACTGCCACGCGAGCGTCGTGCGGGACTCCGGGGGGCGGCTGCTCGCCGTGTCCTTCTTCGCCGTGCAGGGCGAGGCGCTGGAGGGGTACGAGATCGGCCTCGCCGACGACGTGGAGGGCCGGGAGTACGCGTACCTCCAGGCCATGATCCACGGGCCGGTCCAGTACGCCTTCGAGCTGGGCTGCCGCCGCATCGACCTGGGGCTGGACTCCAGCGTCGTCAAGCAACGGCGCGGCGCCGTGATCAGCGGCGTCTGGGCGATCTCTCTAGCCCCGGCCGCCGACATCGCCCCCGTACCCGCTGATGCCCCCACCCCGGCCGCCTGAGCCCGAACCCTCCTCATTCTTCGGCCACTTATCGGATGGACTTGGACATGCAGGCCCTTCGCCGCCGCGTCATGCTCGACATACCGGGATTCACGCCCTACCTGGCCTCCCGGGTGCTCACCATGTTCGGTGCCACCATGGCGCCGGTGGCGCTCTCCTTCGCGGTGCTCGGGGCCGGGAAGTCCGCCTCCTTCCTCGGCCTGGTCCTCGCCGCGCAGACGGCCCCGCAGCTGCTGTTCATCCTGGTGGGCGGCGCGCTCGGTGACCGGATGTCGCGGAAGCTGATCCTGGTGTCCACCAACCTGGTCATGGCGCTCAGCCAGGCCGGCACCGCGGTCCTGATCGTGTCCGGCCAGGTCAGCCTGCCCCTGCTGATGGCGCTCCAGGCCCTGTGGGGCACTGCCCGCGCCTTCTTCACGCCCGCCAACACCGGCGTGGTGCCCGATCTCGTACGGCCCGAACGCATCCAGGACGCCACCGCCCTGGTGACGCTGAGCCGGAGCATCGCCTCGATCGGCGGCCCCGCTGCGGCCGGCGGGCTGCTGCTGGTCTGGGACGCCGGCTGGATCGTGCTCGTCGACACCTTCCTCTTCCTGGTCAGCGCCGTCCTCCTCACCCGCCTCCCCGCCGCCCTGCCCCCCAACCGGGACGACGAGACGTTCTGGCAGTCCCTGGCGGGCGGCTGGCGGGAGTTCGCCTCCCGCAGCTGGGTCTGGTCGACCGTCGCGAGCTTCGGCTTCTACCAGGGGCTGATCCTGCCCGCCATCTTCCTCGTCGGGCCGGTGCTGGCGGCGAGCGAGGGCGGCATGGGCTCCTCCGGCTGGGCCGTCGTCCTGGTCGCGCAGGGCGTGGGGGCCGTGCTGGGCGGACTGGCGCTGATGTGGTGGCGGCCAGCACGGCCCCTGCTGGCCTGCAACCTGCTCGTGGGGCTGGAGTCCCTGTTCCTGCTCGCCCTGGTCGGCACCTCGCAGATGGAGCTGGTGGCGCTGCTCGCGCTGGTCGGCTCCGCCGGGGTGACCATGTCGGACGCGTTGTGGCTCAGCACCCTGCAACGGGAGATCCCCTCCGAGGCGCTGTCCAGGGTCAGTTCGTACGAATGGCTGGGCTCGCTCGCCCTCAACCCGCTCGGCATGGCGCTCACCGGCATGGTCGTCGCGGCGGCGAGCCCGGTGCTGATCGTGGCCGCCGTCGCGGTCCTCAACCTCGGCGTGCGCGCCGCGGTGCTGCTCGCCCCCGGCGTGCGCCGCATCCGTAACGCCACCGAGGAGAGCGGGGCGGCGGCCCCGCAGCCGCCCGCGGCCGTGGAGACGGCCACGAACTAGCACGCCGTCCCCGCGCCCGCCCCTGAAGAAGGCCGGAGCCCCGCGCCCGTCCCGCCCCCGACCTCATTTCCCCACTCCTCTGTCTGTTCCGTGAGTCTGGAGATTCTCGTGTCCGCTGTGTCTGCTGCCGCCGTCGTCGAGTCCCACTGGCGTGCCGTCCTCCGCGTCACCGAGTCCACCCCCCAGGACCGCTTCTTCGAGCTGGGCGGTGACTCGCTCCTCGCCATCGACCTGATCCAGAAGATCGAGGCCGACCTCGGCGTGGAGATCCCGGTCGACGTCTTGTTCCTCGACGGCACCCTGGGCGCCCTCACCGAGGCCGCCGTGAAGGCAGCGCAGGGATGAGCCCGCACGGCAAGCCCCGTGTCGGGGTGCTCCTGTCACCCCGGGGAGCGGCCGGCGTGCGCGACATCCTCGTCGCCGCGCGGGACGACATCCAGGTCGTACCGCTGGTGCGCCGGGACGTCGCCGCGCGGTGGCCCGGCCTGGCCGCCCTCTCCGCCCGCCTCTTCGGCGAGGTCGTCGAGGTCGACGCTGAGAACCCCGAAGTGCCGGGGCCGCCCCTCGACGGCGTCGTCACGTTCGGCGACGCGGAGCTGGAACTCGCCGCCGAGATCGGCCGCAGGCACGGCGCGCGCCACCGCGACGCGACGCCCGCGGACAAGTACGTGCAGCGCACCACCCTGGCCGAAGCCGGGCTGACCCGTATGGCGGCCCACCCCCTGAACGGCCCGGACGACCTCGCGGCGGCGGGAGCCGCGCTCGGCCTGCCCCTGGTGGTCAAGCCGCGCCGCGGCGCCGGTGGCGAGGGCGTCACCGTGGTCCGTACGCCCGAGCAGCTCGACGGCCTCGCGCGGACCTGGCCGCAGGGCGCCCAGCTGTACGCCGAGCAGTTCATCCCGGACGCGGCGCCCGCGCCCGGAAGGTGGCAGGCGGACTACGTCTCGGTCGAGGTGCAGAGCGCCGCAGGCCGCCACGACGTCGTCGCCGTGTACGCCAAGTTCCCCGTGTACGCGCGCGGCGGGGCCGTCGGGCAGGTCGCCACGACCGGCGACATCCTCCCCGACGGGCTCGCGCCCGAGGTCCGCCGGCAGGTGACCGAACTGGTCCTCGGGGCGCACCGCGCGCTCGGCATGGGCGACGGGATCTCCCACACCGAGGTCAAGCTCGGCGCCACCGGGCCGGAGGTCATCGAGATCAACTGCCGGGTCGGCGGCCACCTCAGCCGTCTGCTGCACCGCCGCAGCGGCTTCGACCTCGTACGGCAGGCGCTGCTGTGCACGGCGGGGCTGCCCGGGCAGCCGCTGCCGCCGGAGGGCGGCGGGCGTGCCGTCGCGGGGCTGTTCGTGCCCTTCGCGACCCTGGAGGGCGAGGTCAGGTCCCGGGTGTCCGCCGCGGACCTGAAGGAGGCGGGCGCCACCGCCGTGGACGAGGTCGCCAGGGCCGGGGCCCCGCGCGCCGACAGCGACGGCATCGCCTGCAACGTCGTCTTCGACTGCGCCGACGACACCGCCCTGGGGCACGACGTCGCCGCCTTCCTCACCCGCGTGGGCGAACTGTTCGCCGCCGACGGCGTGGGACACGGCGACTGGACGGAAGCCATGCTCGCCCGGCTGGGCGCCGCACCGGTCACGGCGGGGGCCTGACATGGGACACCTCTACACGCGGTACGCCGAAGCAGCCGACGCGGCGGGGGAGTCGCCCGCCCTGGACGGCGGCCGGGGCGCGTGGACGTACGCGGCCCTGCTGGAACGGGCCCGGGACCTCGCCGCACGCCTGGAGCGGGCCGGTGCCCGCGCGGGCCTGCGCATCGCCGTCGCCGACGACCTCGGCGCGGACCTGTACCCAGCGGTCCTCGCGGTCTCCGCGCTGGACTGCTCCCTCGTGCCGTACGTGGCGAACGGCCCGGAGGGCGAGCGGCGGCGACTGGAGCGGCTCGGCGTCTGGAGCGCCCTCGCCGCGGGACCCGACGCCGTGGAGATCACCCCGCTGGCCGCGGTCCGTGACGCGCACCGGCACACGGAACCCGAGGCGTACGTCCTGTCCACGTCGGGCTCGACCAGCGCCCCCAAGGACGTCGCCATCGGCGAACGCCACCTGCGAAGCTACGCGGGCCACCTGCGCGACGTCGCCCGCATGGGGCCCGGCGACCGGATCAGCCAGAACTTTCAGCCGCAGTTCGACGCGTTCTACGAAGTGCTGCTCATGGCCGCGCTCGGGCGGTCCGCCATGGTGGTGCCCGACGGCCGCGAACACCTCCTCGTGCAGCGCTTCTGCACACGCTGGGGCGTCACCGTGTGGAACTCCGTACCGTCCCAGGTGACGATGGCCCACCGGCTGCGCCAGCTCGGCCCCGGCTCACTGCCCGGCGTGAAGCTCGCGGTCTTCGGCGGGGAGGCCCTCTCCGCGCACAGCCTGGCCCTGTGGCGGGCCGCGGCACCCGCATCGACCGTGGTCAACAGCTACGGGCCCAGCGAAGTGACCATCGCCTGCGCCGAGTACGAGCTCGCACCCGGAGCCGAACCCGCCGGGAGCGACGTCCCCATCGGCCGGGTACTGCCCCACCTGGAGAGCCGCCTGGTCGAACCCGCCGACGCGCCGGGCGAACTCGAACTGTGCGTACGCGGACCGCAGTTGTTCGACGGCTACCTCGACCCCCGGCACAACGCCGGCCGCTTCTACACCGAGGACGCCGAAGGACTGCACCCGCTCCGGCACGGCACGCCAGCCCCGGGCGACTGGTACCGCACCGGCGACATCGTCGCCGAGACCGAACACGGCCTGGTCTACCGGCGCCGCGCGGGCCACGAGACCAAGGTCCGGGGCAAGCGCGTCGACCTCGCCGCCGTGGAGGACGAACTGCGCCGCCAGCCGGGCGTGACCGAGGCCCGGGTCCTGGTGCTCGACGACGCCGTGCACGCAGTCGTCGAAACCGCCGCCCCCCGCGACCGCGTACCGGACCTGGACCTGACCGGGCTCAGGGACTACGCGCGCCCGCACACCGTCGTGCCGGTCGCCTCCCTGCCCCGCCTGACCAACGGCAAGACCGACCTGAGAGCCGTCGAAGCGCTCGTACGGCAGTCCCTGAGCGCACCCGCCGGGGACCTCACGACCACAACGGGTGAACACACATGAGCACCGACCGATCCCGCACGGCACTGGCCGCCGTCCTGCTGGACACACTCGACCGCAAGGCCCCGGCGGGGCAGTCCGCCGACCTCGACAAGTCCTGGGTCCAGAACGGCGGCAGCTCGCTGGAGGCATACGCCGCGGTCATGCGGATCGAGCAGGAGCTGGGAGCCGTGATCCCGATGTCCCGGCTGCTGGGCCCCGCCCCGCTGGCCGAACTCCTGGACACGGCAGCCCCGTCGGAGCCCGCGCACCAGCGGTTCTGGGAGGGCGGCGACGCCGTGCCCGCCACCGCCTCCCAGCGCCGCCACTGGCGACACGCGCAGGAGGCGGGCTCGGCGGCCTTCCTCAACATGGGCCACGCCGTGCGCTGCACCCGCGACTTCGACGCCGACCGCGCCGAGACCGCCTTCCGCCACCTGATCACCCGTCACGAGTCGCTCCGCAACCGGTACTTGACGGACGCCGACGGCAGGCTGCTGCTCCAGGACGTCCCCGACTGGCCGAAGCGTGCCACGTTCGAGCACCACCCGGCCGCGGCGACGCCCGAAGAGGCCACCGCGGTGATCCGCGCCGCCGTCGGACGGCCCTTCTCGCTCGCCGACGAGCCTCCCGTACGAGGCGGCTGCGTACCCCTGCCGGGCGGGGAGGGCGTGGTGTACTTCGGCATCCACCACATCGCCGCCGACGGCTGGTCCACCGACCTGCTCGCCGCCGAGTTCCTCGCCCTCTACACCGAACCGGACGCCGAACTCGCCGCCGCCACCCCGTTCAGCGCCTACGCGGGCATGCTGGAGGCCCGCGCCGCCGAAGGACACTACGCCGAAAACGTCGCGTACTGGCGGTCGAAGTTCGGGCGGGTCTCGCCGGACTTCACCGTCGCCCGCCGCAGCGGCGAGGCCGGCGGGCAGCGGGCCGGGTCGCTCCGCCTGAGCTGGGACGCGCCCGGCGAGGCCGACGCGGTGCGGACGGCTGCCAGGGAGTACGGCGTCACCACGTACAGCCTGCTCCTCGCCTCCCTGCTGGCCTCGGCGCACGTGCTGTCCGGCGAGGACGACGTCGTGGTGATGAGCGGCGTCGCCAACCGCAACTCCGCACGGGTCCGCGACACGATCGGGCTGTTCACCAACCAGATCTTCTTCGTGGGCAACTTCGGCACCACGACCGCCGCCACGGGCGGCATCCGCGCGTACGTCGGCGACGTGCACCGCGACGTCGTGGAGAGCCTGGGCCGCAGCGAACTGCCCGTCGAGGTGGTCCTGGACGAGCTCGACGCGTACACCAAGGCCAAGACCCTCGCCCCGTACGCGAACATCCTCTTCCAGGCGGCGGACGCGCCCCTCGACCCGCCCGCGATCCGCGACGGCAGCTGGCGCAACCACTCGCTGGGCACCGGCAGCATCAAGCGCCACTGCAACATCCACCTCGTCGACACTCCCGGGGAACTCACCCTGGAGCTGGACTACAGCCTCGCGCTGGTCGGCGAGAGCGACGCCAAGCGGCTGCTCGCCGCCGTGCGCGCCGGAGTGGAGTACCTGGTCGCCGCCCCCGACTCCTCCGTGGCCGAACTCCTGGCCCAGGTACGGCAGGCGGCGGGCGAACGGGAGCCGCAGCTGACGGTGTTCACCGTCGACTACCCCGGGGCGCGCACCGAACCCGCGCTCGCGGCGTTCGTCCGCGACGCCTTCCCGCAGACCCACGTCGTCGAACTGCCGGTGCCCCGCAGCCTGGACCCGCAGGAGGCCGACGACCGCCTGCGCGAGTGCCGGGAAGCGGTGCGCGCCGCCGAAGGGCCGCAGGTCGTGCTGTCGTACTGCTCGGCCTCGGAGTGGGCGCGGTACCTGGTCGCCGCGCTGCCGGACGCGGACCTCAGGCTGGTCACCGTGGGCGGGAACGTGGTCACCGAGGACGACTGGACCGCCGAGTTCGCTGAACTGGTCCACCGGCTCGACCCGGCGGCCGACCTGTCCGCGCGGACCGGGACGCGGATCGACACCGGCGGCGGGCCCGCGGAGCGCTGGGAGTCCGCCCGTACCGTGCTCGCCGGGATGGGCGAGGCGCTGGAGGCCGCGTACACGGCGCGCTTCGGCGCACCGCTGGGGCGGGTTGCCCGCGAGACCATGGCCGTCCAGCTCGCGTGGCTGTCCTACCTGGGCACCTGCACGGTCCTCGGCACCCTCGCCGGGCCGGGCGGCGCGAGCGGGCCCGAGCTGCCGGGCGACCTCCTGGACGGCCGCGCCGACCTGGAGGCACGGCTCGCCCCCGAGCTGACGCTGCCCGGAGCGGATGTGGACAGCGGGCGGTCGTGATGACGGGCGACGAGTTCACCCGGCGGGCCCTGGCCGCGTACGACCGCCAGCGCCGCCGGTGCGCCGAGCCGCAGCAGACGGCGGCCGAGGTCTTCGCCGACCTCCTCGACCAGGCCACCGACACCGCCTTCGGCCGGGACCACGGCCTGCACCACGTGCGCACCAGGGCGGACTTCACGGCCGCCGTGCCGGTGCGCGGCTACGAGTCGTTCCGCGGGTACGTGGAGCGGATCCGCGCGGGTGAGGACCGGGTGCTCACCGTGAGCCGCCCCTACGGTCTGCACACCACGTCCGGCACCACCGGCCGCCCCAAGTACATACCCACGACAAGGCATTGGCGCAACCGGTACCGGGGGCCCGCGCTGTACGCGCAGTGGGGGCTGTACGTGCACCGGCTGGGCCTGACCCGGTACCGGCCGGGCAGCGTGCTCGACCTGTCCTGGGAACGCACGGTGGGCGACGGCGGCTGGGCGGCGGACTGCACGCTGCCGGTCTACAGCATCACCAAGCGCCCCGCCGCGGTCGGGCCCGACGACTGGGCCCCGCCGTGGTATGCCGAACGCTGGTTCGCGGGCGACCTGGGGAGCACACCGCTGTACACCCGGCTGCGGCTGCTGGCGGGGGCGGACGTGCGGGTCGTGGTGGCGGTCAACCCGTCGCGCATCACCGCGCTCGGGGAGACCCTCAACCAGGAACTCCCGTACCTCCTCAAGGACTTGCGGGACGGCACCCTGCGCGGGCTGCCCGACGCGGGGCTGGCTGCCGACCCCGTCACCGCCGCGCGCCTGGAGACCGCCCATGCCTTCAGCGGGCGCGTCACCCTGACCGACCTGTGGCCGGGGCTGGCGCTGCTCGTGTGCTGGAACTCCGCCTCCGCCCGCTACTACCGGGGCTGGCTCGACCAGATCGCCCCGGGTGTCCCGCTCATCCCGTTCAGCACCACGGGCACCGAGGGCATCGTCACGCTGCCGGTGGACTCGCACACCTCGGCGGGGCCGCTCGCGATCGACCAGGGGCTGTTCGAGTTCGCGCCCTGCGACGCCGCCGACCCGGGCGCCCCGCTCGCCGAGGACGTGGCCACGCTCGGCCCCGAAGAGCTGGCGCTCGGCGAGACGTACCGGCTGGTCATGAGCCAGGCCAACGGCCTCTACCGGTACGACACCGGGGACATCTACCGGGTCGTCGGCCGGGTGGGACGCCTGCCGCGCCTCGACTTCGAGGGCCGGGGCGGCTCCGTCACCTCCTTCACCGGGGAGAAGCTCACCGAGTCCGACGTCCACGCGGCGATCCGCGCGGCCGTCGGGCACGCCTCGGTCAGCGGCGGATACGCGGTGGTCCCCGAGTGGGGCCGGCCGCCCGGCTACGTCCTGGTGATGGAGCGCGCCTCGCCGGACGCCGGGCGCGACGACCGGTTCTGCGCGCGTGTCGACGCCGAACTCGCCCGCCTCAACACCGAGTACGCCGAGAAGCGGGGCTCCGGACGGCTGTCCCCGCTGCGGGTGCGGGTGATCGCCCCCGGTGCCTACCGGGCACTGGCCGAGCGCAGGGTCGCGTCGGGGGCCTCGGCGGCGCAGGTCAAGCACCGGTGGCTGCACACCGACGACGCGTTGCTGCGGGACCTCGGCGGGGAGTTGTCGTCGCCCGTGCTCTGAGTCCTTGCCCGCGGTTCCTTCAAGTCCGTTCTTTCAAGTCCGTGCGTTTGCGCGACGAGGAAACACAGGAGTCTGTCATGTCCGTTTCACCCACCTTGGCCGAGGACTTCCACCGCGACGGGTACGCCGTCGTGCGCGGCGTCCTCGCGCCGGAGGACTTCACCGACGTACGGGAGGAGTACGCCCGCCTGATCGAGCGGCGCGCGGCCGAGTGGCGGCGCGACGGGCTGCTCGCCCCGGCGGCCCCGGGGGAGGAGGACGCCCTGGCGGGGCGGCCGTTCGACGAGCAGCTCATCGCGCTCTCCTCCCTCCCCGGTTTCGACCCGGCACTGCTGAGCGAGCTGGACATCACGCTGCCCCACATGCCGTTCACCTCCCTCCAGCCGGGCAGCAAGGTCCACACCGGGCCCGGCGTCCTGGGCCTGCTGCGCAACCCCAAGGTGCTCGACGTCGTCTCCCGGCTGGTCGGCGACGAGATCTCGGCGAGCCCCAACCAGCACGTGCGGCTCAAGCTCCCGGCCCCCGGCGCCGCGGGCGCGTTCGGCGCGCGGCGCGGCGAGACCCTGCACGCCCCCACCATGTGGCACCAGGACGCGATGACGCAGATCCCGCAGTCCGACGACACCACCATGGTGACCTGCTGGATCCCGCTGATGGACGTCACGGAGGAGCACGGCTGCCTGCTCGTCGTCCCCGGCCGCCACCAGGAGGAGAAGCTCCTGCCCTGGCCGATGGACGCGGACACCGTCAAGAGCCTGGAGGCCGAGGCGGTGCCCCTGCCCGTGCGGCAGGGCGACCTCGTCCTGCTCCACAAGCGCACCCCGCACGGCTCGACCGTCAACCGCTCCGCACGACTGCGCTGGAGCTTCGACTTCCGCTACTTCCCCACCCACGAGCCCTCCGACCGGCCGTGGTTCCCGTCCGTGGTGGCCCGCAGCGCCGCCGCGCCCGCCACCGAGACGACGGACGCGGAGCAGTGGCGCCGCCAGTGGGAGGCGGCCCGCGATCTTTTCGTGACGACGGGTCAGATGGTTCCCGGACGGCGCGAGTTCTCGCAGCTGGTTGCGAACTCGCTGATCGCGCGCTGGGAGTCGGGCGACTTCCCGACGCTCGAAGCGGCTGCTTCCCATGCCTGAGACGGTCTTCGGTACGGGGCTCACGCTCCGGTTTCTGGAGCGCGACGGCACGTCGCTGGCCGTGCACACCTGGGGGCGGGGCCCGGCTCGCGTCCTATACGTGCACGGCCTCCAGAGCCACGCCGGGTGGCTCGCCGAGGCGGGCCCCGAGCTGGCCGGGCGCGGAGTCCGGCTCTCGGTGCTCGACCGGCGCGGCTCCGGCCGCAGTGAAGGACGGCGCGGCCACCTGGACGGGGCCGCCGCCGTGCTCGACGACTACGCCGCCTTCCTGGCGGAGGAGGCCGCAGGGGCCACCGGCCCGGTCACGGTCGTCGGGCAGAGCTTCGGCGGCAGCATCCTGGCGGCCCTGATCGCCACCGGCCGGGTCCCGGCGGGCATCCGGGTCGTCCTGTGCGCACCGGCGCTCGGCCAGCAGCGGGCCCGGCTGGACGAGACCGCGCGGGCAGAGGTGCGGCAGCGACGCGGAACGTCGTACTCCGTGGTCCGGCTGCGCGACGAGCAGTACACCGACCTGCCGCGCTACCTCCAGATCATGGCCAACGACGGGCTGATGGTGCGGATGGTGACCGGCTCCTTCCGGGCCGCGATGGTCGAGATCGAGGACCTGTACATGACGGACCGGGACAGCTCCGCAGGAGGCGACCCCTGGGCCGCCCTCCCGGTGCACCTGGCGCTGCCGCAGCGCGACGAGATCATCGACCTCGACGCGACCTGCGCGGCACTGGCCCGGCTCGCCCCGCACGCGCGCACCGAGCGGTTCGCCACCACCTCCCACTACCTGGAGTTCACGGACGTACGGCACGCGTACTGGGACTGGCTGGCGGAGGTGGCCCGTGCCGGGAACTGAGCTGCCGGAGAGCGGGCTGCCGGACAGCAGGCTGCCGAGGACCGGGCTGCCGGAGATCGAGCTGTACGAGGCGCGCGTGCCGATGCGGCGGCCGTTCCGGCACGCGGCGAAGGCCAGGACCGCGTCCTCGTCCGTGCTGGTCGCGGTCCGCTCGGGCGGCGTGACGGGCTGGGGCGAGTCGGCTCCCCGGGAGTACGTGACCGGGGAGACCGTGGGGTCGGTGCTGGCCGCGCTGTCCCGGCCGGAGGTCGCGCGGTCGGCGGCCGGGGTCCTCGGGCTGCCCTTCGACGAGGCGCTGGCGGCGCTGGCCGGACGTACCCCAGGGGCCGCGCCTGCCGCTGCCGCCGGGCTGGAGACCGCGCTCCTCGACCACCTGTGCCGGCGCGAGGGCGTCCCCGGGTTCACGGCCCTGCACCGCGCCGGATTCGGCGACGTACTGGCCGAACGGCAGTCCCCGGCGCCGGTGGCCACCGTGCTCGACCTGGGCCGGGACCCCGTCGCGCACCTGACGGCGCTGCCCGGGACGGCGCGGGCGGCGATCCCGCACCTCAAGCTGAAGGCGGGCCCCGACCCGGCGCGGGCGGCCGAAACCGTGGCCCGGGTGCGCCCGTTGCTCGCGCCCGGCACCACCGTCTCCGTGGACGCCAACTGCGCCTGGCGGCTCGCGGACGTGCTGGCCTGCGCGGACGCGCTGTTGGCCGCAGGTGTCTCGTGGCTTGAGGAGCCGCTGACGCCGCGCGACTGGACCGGACTCGCCGCCCTGCGCCGCGCCGGACTGCGGGTGATGCTCGACGAGTCCTTCGTGTCCGTGCGCGACCTGGCGGAGGGCGTGGCGCACGAGGCGGCCGACCTGGTCAACCTGCGCGTTTCCAAGTGCGGGGGCCCGCTGAGCCTGCTGACCGCGCTCAGGGCCGCCCGGCGGGCCGGGCTCGGCGTGCAGCTCGGCGTGCAGGTGGGGGAGGTCGGCCCGCTCTGGGCGGCGGGGCGGCTGATCTCGACCGCGCTGCCGTACGCGGCGGCCGTCGAGGCGGGACGGCAGGACGAGTGGTTCCCGCCCGGCCTCACCGCACCCCCGTACGCGGTGGACCGGGCCGCCTCCAGGGCACCGGCCCTCACCGGCCCCGGCATCGGCCTGACGGTCACCCCCGCACTGCTCGCCCTGTGCGAGCCGCGCGGACCTCACTCGCAACACCCCACGAGGAGCACGGCATGAACGGACGACGGGCGTGGATCACCGGAGGCGCCTCCGGCATCGGGGCCGAAGTGGCCCGGAAACTGGCGGAGTCCGGTGCCACCGTGGTGCTGATCGACCGCGACGCACAGGCGCTGGAGGCGACCGCGCGCACCCTCCCGTCCGGCACGCTCACCCTCGAACTGGACGTCACGGACACCGCGCGCGTGACCGAGGCGGTGGACGGCCTCGGCCCGTCTCACATGCCGGACATCCTGGTGAACTCCGTCGGCGGCGACACCCGCCGCATCCCCCTCACCGACCTGCGCGAACACGACCTCATGCAGGCCGTCACGGACAACCTGCTGGGCTGCTTCACGTTCACCCGGCTCTGCGTCCCGGCCATGACCGAACGGGGCCGGGGCCGGATCGTCAACCTCGCCTCCATCGCCGGGCGCACCTACTCGATCTTCTCCAACGCCGCGTACGTCGCCGCCAAGGCCGCCGTCATCGGCTACACGAAGCAGTGCGCGTACGAACTCGCCGCCACCGGAGTGGTCGTGAACGCCGTCGCCCACGGCCCCATCGCCACCGAACGCCTTCTCCAGGCCCAGCGCGAGATGCCCCAGGAGCGGCTGCGCGAGGTGCTGGACCGGCTTCCCACGGGCCGGTACGGCACGCCGGCCGAGGCCGTCGGCGCGGTCGTCCACCTGTGCGGCGACGATGCGGGCTACACGACGGGATGCGTGGTGGACGTCAACGGCGGCCTGCACATCTAGCTCCGTACCCGTACGCCCTGATCACCCGCATCCCCCTCACCACGCCTCACCCGAACCACCAGAACCCCAGGAGAACCACCGTGCAGGACACATCCGTACCGGCCATGGACATGGGCCTCGCAGGCAAGATCGTCATGATCACCGGGGCCGGGAGCGGCATCGGCCGGGCCGCCGTCGCCGCCTTCGCGGCGGCCGGGGCCACGGTGGTCGCCGCGGGACGCCGCACGGAGCCCCTGGCCGAGTCGCTGAAGCTCGCCGGACTCGACGAATCCAGGGGCCTGGCGGTCCGCTGCGACGTCACGGACGAGGAGAGCGTCGAGGCCGCAGTTGAGACGGCCGTCTCACGATGTGGTCGCCTCGATGCGGCCGTCAACACTGCTGGTACTTTCGGCCCCATCGGTCCGCTCGCCACGGCACGGCAGGAAGACGCGGCCAACGTCGTCTCGGTCAACCTCATGGGCATGTGGCTGTGCGTCAAACACCAGGCACGTGCGATGAGCAGCACGGGAGGGGGAGCCATCGTGACCACCGGATCGGTCGCCTCGTTCCTCGGCCACTCGGGGAGTCCGATGTACGCGGCCACCAAGCACGGCGTGGTCGGACTCACCAAGGCCGCGGCCCTTCAGCTGGCCCCCCAGGGCATCAGGGTGAACGCCGTCTGCCCCGGCTCCACCGACACGCCTATGCTGCGGGAGCTGTACCCCGACGCGGACCAGATGCGGGCGCGGGCCGGCCGTGCGCCGCTGGGCCGGGTCGGGGACCCGGCGGAAGTGGCGGCGGCGGCGCTCTGGCTGGCAAGCCCCGCGTCCAGTTACGTCACCGGCCAGGCACTCGCGGTCGACGGCGGCGTGACCGCGGGCAGCCCGGCCCCGGTGCGTACGGCAGAACGCTGAATCGCTGAACCGCCGACCGCCGAACACCCGACTCAAGGAAGCACAAGGGAGAAGCATGAGCGCCACTCTGTACGACAAGGTCTTCGACCTGCACACCGTGCACGACTACGGGGACGGTCGGGCCCAGCTGTTCATCGGTCTGCACCTCGTCCACGAGGCCACCAGCCCGCAGGCGTTCGCGATGCTGCGCGAGCGCGGCCTGTCGGTGGCCATGCCGGAGCGCAACGTCGCCACCGCCGACCACGTCATCCCCACGGACTCGGTGACCCGCCCGTTCCTCGACCAGCTCGGCGAGGACATGCTGAGCGCGCTGGAGAACAACACCCAGGACTTCGGCGTCCGCTTCCTGGCGCCCTCCGGCGGCGAGTACGGCATCGTCCACGTCATCGGCCCCGAGCAGGGCCTGACCCAGCCGGGCATGACCATCGCCTGCGGCGACTCGCACACCTCCACCCACGGCGCGTTCGGCGCGGTCGCCCTGGGCATCGGCACCTCGCAGGTCCGTGACGTACTGGCCACCCAGACCGTCACGATGAACCGGCTGAAGGTCCGCCGCATCCAGATCGACGGCAAGCTGTCCGCGGGCGTCACCGCGAAGGACGTCATCCTGCACGTCATCCACGAGCTGAGCGTCGTCGGCGGCGTCGGCTACGCGTACGAGTTCGCGGGCGAGGTCATCGACAACATGTCGATGGACGAGCGCATGACCGTCTGCAACATGGCCGTCGAGGGCGGCGCCCGCTGCGGCTACGTCAACCCGGACGAGACGACCTTCGAGTTCCTCAAGGGCCGCCCCGCCGCCCCGACCGGCGAGGCGTGGGACCGGGCCGTGGCCTGGTGGCGCTCCATCGCCTCCGACGCGGACGCCGAGTACGACGACGTCGTCGTCATGCAGGGCTCCGACATCCGGACCATGGTCACCTGGGGCATCAACCCCGGCCAGTCCGTCCCCGTCGGCGGTCTGCTGCCCGACCCGGCGAAGCAGGACGCCGAGACGGCGCTGTCGTACGAAGAGGCCTACGCCTACATGGGCATGAAGCCCGGCACCACGCTGGGGGACTACCCGATCGACGTGGCGTTCATCGGCTCCTGCACCAACGGCCGCCTCTCCGACTTCCTGGAGGTCGCCGAGGCCCTCAAGCGGACCGGCAAGCGCGTGGCGCCCGGGGTGCGCGCGCTCGCGGTGCCCGGCTCCAACGCCGTCCGCGAGGAACTGGTCGCGCTCGGCGTCGACAAGATCCTCGAAGAGGCCGGTTTCGAGTTCCGGCTGGCCGGCTGCTCCATGTGCCTGGCCATGAACACGGACAAGCTGGTGGGCCGCGAGCTCTCGGCGTCCTCCTCCAACCGGAACTTCAAGGGCCGCCAGGGCTCGCCCACGGGCCGCACGATGATCATGTCGCCGATCGCGGTGGCCGCGGCGGCCGTGCACGGCTCGGCCGTCGACCCGGCCGAGGTCTTCGGCGCCGGCGTCTCCGCGTCCGCCTCCCCCGTCTCCTAACCGCGCCCCCTCCAAGGAGCCTCCCGTGAGCAGCACAGTCGACTCGCGTGTCCGGACCGTCACCGGCACCACGGTGGTCCTCGACGGCCACGACATCGACACCGACCGGATCATCCCGGCCCGCTTCCTCAAGCACCTGACCTTCGACGCTCTCGGCGACCACGTCTTCGAGGACGACCGCAAGCAGAACCACGCCCAGGGCATCACCCACCCCTTCGACGACCCGGCGCGCGCCGGGGCCGCCATCCTGCTGACCGCGAAGAACTTCGGCTGCGGCTCGTCCCGCGAGCACGCCGCGCAGGCCCTCTACCGGTGGGGCGTGCGCGCCGTCGTCGGCGAGACCTTCGGCGAGATCTTCCGCGGCAACTGCGGCACCATCGGCCTGCCCTGCCTGAGCCTGTCCTCCGAGGACGCGCAGGAGGCCCGCGCCATCGCCGCCGCCGACCCGCGGGCAGAGGCCGAAGTCGACCTGGAGAAGGGCACGTTCACCGTCGGCGGCCGGGTGTTCGCCGCGGAGATCTCGCCCTCGCTGCGGGACGCCTTCCTCGCCGGCACCTGGGACACCCTCACCGAGCTGCTCAAGTCGGCCGGTGAGGTGAAGGCGACCGCCGCCCGCCTGCCCTACCTGAACGGCTTCCCGACGGCATGACCGGAGCGGGCGAGGGGATACGGGACGCGCACCCTGCCGGGGCCAGGGTGTGCGTGGGCACCGACCGGGTGCTGGACGAACTGCTCGACGAGGCCGCCGAGGAACTCCGGCGGGCGGGCCACGAGGTCGTCCGCGCGGACGACCCCCGGGAAGTGACGGGACCGCTGCACGCGCTGCTCGTGACGTCCCGCACGCCCGTCGGCCCCGAACTGCTCGACGACCACCCGGAGTTGCTCGGTGTGGCGTTCGCGTCGAGCGGCGTGAACTCCCTCGACGTCGCCGACGCGACGCGGCGCGGGATCGTGGTGGCCAACGGGGCCACGCCGGAGAACCACGGCAGCATGGCCGAGGCCACCATCATGCTGGCCCTGGCCCTGCGCCTCAGATTCGCGGACCGTCTCGACGCGCTCGCCGCGGGCCGGGCGCGGCCCCGCCCGCCCGAGCTGGACAGCCACTCGCTGCGCGGTGCCACCCTCGGGCTGATCGGCTTCGGCAGGATCGCCCGCGAGGTGTGCGTCCGCCTGGAGGGCTGGGGTCTGGGCAGAATCCTGTGCCACACGCGCACCCCACGCCCCGAGGAGTGGCCGCAGGTGGAGTTCTGCGAGCTCGACGAGCTCCTCACCGCCTCCCACATCGTCAGCGTCCACCTCCCGCTCAACGGCGTCACCCGCGGTCTGCTCGGCCCTGAGCAACTGGCCCGGATGCGCCCCGACTCCGTACTGATCAACACCTCACGGGGCGGCATCGTGGACGAGGACGCGCTCGCCCGCGCGCTGCACGAGGGCGGGATCGCGGGCGCGGCCATCGACACCTTCGAGACCGAACCCCTGCCCTCCGGCAGCCCGTTGCGCGGCGCGCCCGGCACGCTGCTCACCGACCACGTGGTCGGCCACACGGTGGAGATGTACCGCTCGCTGGTCCCCGCCGCGGTGGACAACATCGAGTGCATCCTGCGCGGCGACCGCCCGCCCTTCCTCGTCAACCCCGAGGTGCTGCTCACCCGGCACCCGCGCGCCCCCAGGAGCCTCACGCCGTGACCGTGCTCTTCGAATGCTCGTACGACCATGAGCGGTACGTGGGCTTCGGCATCCCGCAGGACGGCGAGCCGGTCCGCCTGCACCCCCTCTCCGGAACCGACCTGCGGTCGCTGCTGCGGGAGTCGGGCGACGACACAGCCGCCCTCCGCACCACACTCGCCTCCCGTGGCCCGGCGCTGAACGTCCCCGCCGAGGACGCCCACCGCATCCGGACGAGGCCGCCACTGTTCCCGGAGCACCCGGGGGACGCCCTGGTCAGCGGCTTCATGATGACCCACCACGTCAAGGCCGGAGCCGACGTGCCGGACCAGCCCAACTGGTTCTTCAAGGGCCTCGGCACCTCCCTGAAGCTGCCCGGCGAGCCCCTCTCCGTACCGGGCGACGCGGTGGCCGTCACCGAGGAGGCGGAAATCGTCCTCGTCTACGTGGACGAAGAGGACGGCACCTCCCGCTACCTGGGCCACACCTTCGGCAACGACCTCACCGACATCGGCCGCTTCAAGGAACACGCAGGCCACCTCTCCTACGCCAAACTCTGCGACGCGGCCGTGGCCCCCTGGCTCCACCTCGGCCCACCGCCCCGCTCGGTGACCGGCTCCGTCACCGTCGACCGGCACGGCACACCGGCCTGGAAGGGCACCTTCACCACCGGCACGGACGCACTCCACTACGACCTCGACACGATGATGCGCCGCCTGTTCGCCCACCACTCCCTGCACCACCCGGGCCGGACGCACTACGTGTACATCGGCGCCGACCGGAGCAGCTTCCACGCGGGCTTCCGCCTCCAGGACGGCGACCGCCTCACCCTGGACTTCGCAAGCCACGGAGTGACGGTCTCCAACCCCCTGACCTGGAAGACCCCGTAACGGCCCCCATGGGCCCTACAACCAGCCCCGCCGCTTGAAGACCACGTACAGGCTCACGCGCACCGCCCCCATCAGCAGGATCGCGAAGGGGTATCCGAACGCCCAGTGCAGCTCGGGCATGGTGTCGAAGTTCATGCCGTAGATGGTGCCGACGAGGGTCGGGGCGAAGAGGATGGCGGCCCAGGCGGAGATCTTCTTGATCTCCTCGTTCTGTTCGAAGCCCGCGACCGCCAGTGCCCGCATCTCCGCGTTCTGCTGCTGGGTGACCAGGGTCGTGTTGACGGTGAGGATGTCGGCCAGTGCCTGGCGGAAGCCGTCGACGCGTTCGCTAAGGGCCGCCGGTGTCGTCCGTCCCGTCCTCGTCGCGTTCGCCCTCCGCCTGGGAGGGAGTGGTCTGTGACGGGTTCGGACCGGTGGTGTCCTGCTCGTCGTCGCGTTCGCCCTCGGCCTGGGAAGGGGTGGTCTCGTTCATCGTGGTGCCTCCTGCCGGTTCGGGTTCCCGCGCCGGGTACCCCGGGCCGGGGCGGGGCATCACACGGCGGGGCGGGTCAGCGGCCGATCCGGCTCAGGGCGGTCCGCAGAGCCGCGCGCACCTCGGGCGGGGGAGGCGGACCGCCGCTCCCGGCGCCGGCGGTGAGCGCCTCGGCGACGGTGCGCAGCTTGGTGTTGGACAGCTGGGAGGTCTCCCGCAGGATGTGCCACGCCTCGTCCGGGGTGCAGGAGTGCAGGGCCATCAGCATGCCCCGCGCCTGGTCGATGACCGGGCGGGAGGCGATCGCCTGCCGCAGTTGCTCCACCTCCTCCTGCAGGACGTGCAGCCGCTCCGACCGCTCCACCGCCACCGCGGAGCGCACCGCCGAGGGCGCCGGCCGGGGCGCCCGCGGGGGCGGCGCGGTGTGCAGGGGAGCGGTGGTGTCCAGGCCGAGCAGCTCCAGGATCCTGCGCGGCTGGCCGGTCCAGTTCGTCGCCGTCACCTGAACCGCCCGCAGCCAGCCCTGGTCGCGCAGCAGCTCCAGGAACTGCAGCCCGGCCGTGTCCATGAACACCACGTCGCCCATGTCCAGGTCGATCCGCTCGACGTCCGCGGGCAGCGCGGCCAGCGCCTCGGCCAGGACGTCCGCGCACCCGTGGACCAGCTCGCCCCGCGGGACGAGCAGTGCCCGGCCCGCGTCCGCCCGGCCGTCGATCACCAGGGTGGCCGCCCTCCCCGCCAGACGTGGTGGTGCCGTCGGGATCATGTCACCGCCTTGTCCGTCCTCGTCCGTCCTCGCCGGTCCTCGTCGGTCTCCGACGGACGTTCACAACCGTCACGCAGCCCCCGTGTGCTGGTGCGCCTGCCCGGCGTCCGGCGGAGTACACCCGACGGTGAGGAATGACCGGCCCGGGGACGGGTACGGGCGTGCGACATGCGCGGGGCCGGGACATGTGCGGGGCGGTCCCGCCGGGGCTTCGTGCCCGCTCACAGGGGCGACTGCCAGGTGAACACCGTCCGGGGGCCGTCGGCACCGGGCGCGTCGCGGGCCGTGTCGCAGCCCGTGCCGCCGGCTGTCTCGTCGGGGGTCCCGTCGTGCGAGAGCGTCAGCCGTACCGCGCCCCGGCCGTCGGGCAGGGACGCGGTCGCGTCCACGACGACCTCGAGGCGGGAGACGCCGCGGTCACGGGGCACGGCGGCCAGGGCGCGGCGCAGGGCGGCGAGCAGCTGCCCGGCCACCGGGTCCGGTACGCGGCTGTCGACGGCGCCGGTGAAGCGGACGGAGGGCGGGAAGCCGAGCAGGGCGGCGGCGCGCGCGGTCTCGCGCAGCACCCGGCCGCGCAGACCGGCCGGCGGCCCGGCCGGGGGCTGCTGCAGGGCGACGATCGCCGTACGGACCTCCTGGACCGTCGACTGCAGCTCGTCCACCGCCCGGCCGAGGAGCTCGCGGACCTCGTCCGCGCCGGGGCGGCGCCGGACGGACTCCAGCGTCATGCCGGTGGCGAACAGCCGCTGCACCACCAGGTCGTGCAGGTCGCGGGCGATGCGGTCGCGGTCCTCGTAGACCGCGAGGCGCTCTCGCCGCTCGCGGGTGTCGGCGAGGACGAGGGCCAGCGCGGCCTGGGAGGCGAACTGGGTGGCCAGCAGCCGTTCGACGGCCGTGTAGGGGCGGTCGCCGCGGCGGCGGGGCAGCGCGAGGGTGCCGATCAGCCGGCCGTTCGCCTGCAGCGGCAGCATCATGCTGGGCCCGAACCGGTGCCGTACGGGTGTCGTCATGCGCGGGTCGGTCGCCGAGTCCGTGAGGAACACCGGCTCGCCGCCCAGCAGTTGTGTCAGCACGGGGCTGCCCGGGGCGATCGTCGCGCCGACGATGCCGTCCGGGTCGTCGGGCGCCGAGGCGGTCACGATCTCCATGCCGCCCTCGGCGGTCGGCTGCAGGATGACGCCCGCCGAGGCGCCGGCGAGCCGCCGGGCCCGTTCGGCGACCGTGGTCAGCGCGTCGGCTTCATTTCCGGTGCTCTCGGTGCTGTCATCGCTGCCGCCGGTGAGCAGGGCGGTGGTGACGGCCGCGGCGCCCTCGATCCAGCGCTCGCGCTGCCGGGCCGTCTCGTACAGCCGGGCGTTGCCGATCGCGATGCCGGCCTGCGCGGCCAGCACCCGCAGCAGCTGCTCGTCCTCCGACGTGAAGGGGGTGCCGTCCGGCGGGCCGGTCAGGCGCAGCTCGCCGAACCTCTCGTCGCCCACGTGGATCGGCACCCGCAGGCGGTGACCGGCCGTGGCGGGGGCGGCGCCGGGCGGGGTGCGGATCTCGGTGAGGCCGTCGCGGTCGGGGTCGGCCGTGATCAGGGACGCGTGGACGGCGCCGGTGAGCTCGGCCGCGCCGTCCACCACGTGCCGCAGGGTGCCGGGCAGGTCCAGGTCGGTGCCGACGCCGAGGAGGACGTCCAGGAGACGGGGCAGGCACGAGGCGGGCCGGGCGGACATGCCGTCGGGGGCCGTTCGTGACGCGCTCAGTCGGCCAGCGGGTCCAGCGCAAGCGGCTCGACCCGGCCCTCCAGCATGATGCCGAGGCCCTGGACGGCACACACGTCGGGCCGTTCCGCGATGTGCACCGGCATACCGGTGGCCTGGCGCAGCATCTGGTCGAAGCCGGGCAGCAGCGCGCTGCCGCCCACCATCATGATCCCGCGGTCGGCGAGGTCGGCGACCAGGTCCGGCGGGCAGTCCCGCAGCACCTTGCCGATGCCGTCGAGCACGGCCGTCAGCGGCGTCTGGATGGCGTTGCGGACCGCGGCGGTGTCGACCTTCACGCTGCGGGCCAGGCCCGTGGCCACGTCCCGCCCGTGGATCTCGGTGGACGCGGGGCCCTGCGCGGTGAGCCCGTTGCCGGACAGGGCGATCTGCAGCGGACGTACCGACTGGCTGGGCAGCACCAGTTCGTGCTGGTGGCGCAGGTGCTGCACGATCGCGTGGTCGACGGCCTCGCCGCCGACCGGGACGCGTTCGGCGGTCACGATCGAGCCGAGGGAGAGCACCGCCACCTGCGTGGCGTGCGCCCCGCACACCATGATCATCGTCGCCTCGGGCTGCTCCACGGGCAGTCCGCAGCCGACCGCGGCGGCGATGAGCGTGTCCACCAGTTCCACCCGCCGGGCGCCGATCCCGACCAGCGTCTCGATCGCCGCCCGCTGCGCCAGCGGATCGGCGTCGTGCGGGGTGCAGACGGCGGCCCGCAGCCGGGGCTTGCGGCGCAGCGCCCGGCGCATCTTGTCGCCGAGCAGGTGGCGCAGCATGCGCTGGGCCATCTCGATGTCGACGATCGTGCCGCCGGAGACGGGCCGTACGACGCGGATGTAGCCGGGGGTGCGGCCCGTCATCTTCTCCGCGAGCTCCCCCACCGCGATCAGCGCGCCGGTGCGGGTGTTGACCGCGGCGGCGGACGGCTGGTCGACGACGAGCCCGACGTCCTTGACGTAGACGCGGGTCCGCGACGCGCCGAGGTCGACGGCGAAGTGGCAGCGGCGCAGCTGCTCCAGAGTGGCGGTCATGGTGGTTCCTCCCGAGAGCGCGGACCGTGCGGGCCCCGGCTGGTGGCCGGTCTCCTAGGCATCGTGCGCGGGGCCGGGAGCGGACGCCTTCCGGAGAGGGCCGGGCGGGGGGCCGCTGAACGGGGGGCCCGCCGGTGTGCCGGAGAAGGGCGGAAGGGGAGAAGGGGGTAAGGGGCCGGGTCCCGGGGTGCTCCGGCACGCGGACGGCGCCGCCTCCCTGGGACGGGGAGGCGGCGCCGCCTGGTTTCTCGGACCGTCAGACCAGCCAGCCGACGAAGTGGACGAGGCCGGCGAGGATGTCGGTGAGAAGGTTCATGATCGTGCTGCTCCTTGTATTGCCTGAGTGGGACCTGCGCGTCGAACACGGTCTGCAGCCCGTCGCTTGCGCACCGTAAGTATCACTGGTCGCACTGGTCCCATGCGCTCTCATGAGCGACGATCACCTGTTCTAGGGAACAACTGTGCGTCTGTTCGAGACCGGAAGGGGTCGTCACCGTCCGTGTGCCCATTGCCCCGGCAAACGCAGTGTGAGTAGCCTGTGTTCGCCATTCCGATCGCCTGTTGATATCTCGAACATCGAACTATCGTCACCGCAGGCGCCTGAGACACCTAGGAGGGGGCCGGACATGGGACGTCTCGTACCCGCCGTCACCCGGGCTCTCGACATACTGGAGCTCTTCCTCGACGGGGACGGCACGCTCTCCGCCCCCGACATCGTGCGCCGCCTCCAGCTGCCGCGCACCACCGTGCACGAACTGGTCACGACGCTCGCCGCCCGCAAGTACATCGTCCCCGTGGCCGGTCAGCCCGGACGGTACCGGCTCGGGGTGCGTCCGTACCAGCTCGGGGCCCGCTACGCCGAGCACCTGGACCTCGCCGCCGAGGGTCAGCAGGTCGCCCGGAGCGTCGCCGAGACCTGCGACGAGACCGTGCACGTGGCCATCCTGGAGGACACGGACGTCATCTACATCGCCAAGGTCGACTCCACGCACGCGGTGCGCATGGTGTCGGCGGCGGGGCGGAAGCTGCCCGCCCACTGCACGTCCGTCGGCAAGATGCTGCTGGCCTCCCTGCCCGAGCACGAGGTCGCCGCCCGCTTCCCCGACGGCACCGAGCTGACCGCGATGACGCCGAACAGCATCACCGACCCCGCCGCCCTGCGCACGGCGCTGGCCGGGATCCGGGAGCGGGGCATCGCGGTGGAGAACCGGGAGTCCAACCCGGACGTCTCCTGCGTCGCCGCCCCTGTCCGGGACCGCACGGGGCGGGTCGTCGCCGCGCTGTCGATCTCCGTGCCCATGATCCGCTGGAGCGAGGAGCGCCGCGCCGAGCTGGAGGAGCTCGCCGTCAAGGGCGCCGCCGACCTGTCCGAGCGCCTCGGCTACCGGAGGGCGGTATGACGTACGAGGTGGCGGTGCGGGCCGAGGCGGAGCTCGGCGAGGGGCCGACCTGGGACGCGGACGCGGGCCGGCTGATCTGGGTGGACATCCTGGGCTGCCGGGTGCACACCTACGATCCCGTCTCCGGGCGGCGGACGGTGCGCACCACCGAGCAGCACGTGGGCGCGGCCAAGCCGCGGGCCGGCGGCGGGCTCGTCCTGAACCTGCGGGACGGCATCGGCGTCACCGACCCCGACGGCGCCTTCCGCCTGCTGCACCACGCCCCGGTGCCCGGCCGCCGGGCCAACGACGCGGCCGTCGCCCCCGACGGCAGCCTCTGGGCCGGCACCATGCGCTACGACGAGGCGCCCGGCGGCGGCACGCTCCTGCGGCTCACGGGCGACGGCACCGCGACGACCGTCCTGGACGACGTGGCGGTCAGCAACGGCACCGGCTGGAGCCCCGACGGACGGCTGATGTACTACATCGACTCGCCGACCCGCCGGATCGACGTCCTCGACCACGACGCCGGCAGCGGCCGGGTCACCGGCCGGCGCCCCTTCGTCACCGTCGAGGAGGACGCCGGTCTCCCCGACGGGCTCACCGTCGACGCCGAGGGCGGTGTGTGGGTGGCGCTGTGGGGCGGAGCGGCCGTCCGCCGCTACGCGCCGGACGGCACCCTGGACCGGGTGATCGGCCTGCCCGTGCCCCTCGTCACGGCCTGCGCGTTCGGCGGCGCCGGCCTGACCGACCTCTACATCACCACGGCCCGCACAGGTCTCACCGCCCCGCACCCGCTCGCCGGGTCGGTGCTGGTGGTGCCGGGCGCGGGCAGGGGACTGCGGCAGCCGGCGTTCCGGGGCTGACCGGGGCGACGCCGTACGGCGGCCGGGCGCGCGCCGGGCCGCCGTACCGCCACCATGACGCCGTGCGTCCCGGCCTCCGGCCGCGCCGTGCGGCGGACGGACGCGACGGGCGCCTCGGAGAGGGGCTGGGGCAGGGCCTCGCGGCCTGCGGAAAAGGGTGCCCGGACAGGGACATCGAGCGCGCCGGCGAGGAGGGGTGCCCGCTCGCTCGTCCGCACTGTACTCCCGCGGCCCCCGGGCCGCATGCACCGGATGCCGTCCGGACCGCCGCCCGACGCGGCCTGGTCCGGGGCCGGCCGGCCGCCTCCGGCCCCGGCGCCGGAGGCCCGTCCGGGCCCGATCTCCGGGCTCCGGAGCCCCCGGCCGGCGCGGTGCGTGGGCGAGAAAAAGCCATCGTTGCTCAAAAGTAGCTGAGCAACTTATTGACGTGGCCGCGCTCCCACCTTAGTTTCCGTTCGAAGTTACGAGCGCGTTTCGAAATATCGAACACGAGCTTCTCTCCACAGGTACACACCGACAGATGGGGCAGGGCATGGGACGACCTGGCCTGAATCGCAGGCACTTTCTGGCCGCGGCGGGCGGCCTGACGGTCGCGGGCAGCTTCGGCTTCGCCGCCCTGGGCACGGGCGCCGACGCCTTGGCCTCCGACGCGGCCACACGAGTGCGCTACTGGAACCTCTTCAGTGGCGGCGACGGCTACAACATGATCGCGATGCTGGACTCCTTCCGTGAGGAGACGCCCGGCATCGACGTGAAGGACTCCACCCTCCAGTGGGGCAACCCCTTCTACACCAAGCTCGCCATGGCGGCAGCGGGCAACCGCGCCCCCGACCTCGGGGTCATGCACCTGGGCCGGGTCACCGGCTTCTCGCCGGGGCGGCTCCTCGACGCCTGGGACATGGACCTCCTCGCCAAGTACGGCGTGAAGAAGGAGGACTACAACCCCGCGCTGTGGGACCGCGGCGTCATCGACGGCAAGCTCTACGCCCTGCCGCTCGACATCCACGTCCAGCTCTGCTACTACCGCAAGGACGTGCTGAAGAAGGCGGACCTGCTCGGCGACGACGGCCGGATGGTCCAGGCGACCTCCACCACCGAGTGGTTCGACATCCTGAAGAAGGCCAAGGCGGCCCAGAAGAAGGGCCTGCAGACCATCGGCCTGTGGGCCAACGACCAGAACTTCCAGTGGTGGTTCTTCGTCACCTTCTACACCCAGCTCGGCGGCACCTGGTTCGACGACGCCAACACCGAGGTCACCTTCGACACCGACAAGGCCACCGAGGTCCTGGAGTTCCTCCGCCGGCACGTCACCGACGGGTACGTCATCCCCGGCGCGCCCACCGGTGAGCAGTTCATCAACGGCGCCCCCTTCACCTGGGAGGGCAACTGGTCGGTGCCCGTCTTCTCCGGCGCGAAGCTGGAGTACGGCGCCGCCCCGCTGCCGCCCGTCTTCGGCAAGCAGGCCACCCACGCCGAGTCCCACGCCTTCGTCCTCCCGCACCAGGCGGGCCGCGGCGGAGCCACCAACGAGGCCGCCCACCGGCTCGCCGCGTACGTCGTCCAGCACGCCCAGCAGTGGGCCGCCGGCGGGCACATCCCCGCCTACACGCCGACCCTGTCCACGGACGCGTACAAGAAGCTCGAGCCGCAGAACGAGTACGTGAGCGCCATGGACCACCAGGCCACCGAGCCGAAGGTGTGGTTCGCGGGCTCCACCGGCGTCCTCGCCCAGGACCTCGGCCCGCTCGCCGTCTCCTCGACGATGGGCTCCGCCAAGCCGGACGCCGTCGCCCGGCAGATGAAGAGCCGGCTCACCAAGCTCCTCGCCTCGAAGAACCCGATGGACGGCAGGACCGCCGCGCAGGGAGGTGCGGTCGCATGACGACCAGTGCTGAGACCGTCATCGCCCCGGCGCGGGCGAAGACCGCCGCGGCCGGCGAGACCGTCCGCCGCAAGCAGGGCTTCCAGCACGGGGGCTGGTTCGTCGCCCCCTTCCTGGCCCTCTTCGTGATGTTCGTGATCTGGCCGCTGCTGCGCGGCGTCTACCTCAGCTTCACGGACGCCAACATCTCCGGCGCGGACACGAGCTTCGTCGGCCTCGACAACTACCGCGAGGCGCTGGGCGACGCGGCGATGTGGGAATCGCTCGGCCACAGCGCGTACTTCACGCTGCTGGTGGTGCCCTGCATCACCGTCATGGCGCTCCTCCTCGCGCTGCTCGCCCACCACATCGAGCGCGGCAAGTGGCTGTGGCGGCTGTGCTTCTTCGTGCCGTTCCTGCTGCCGTCGACGGTCGCCGCCAACATGTGGCAGTGGCTGTTCACCCAGGGCATCGGCCTGTTCAACCACACCCTCGGGATCGACACGCCCTGGCTGACCGACAAGTCGTACGCCATGCTCGCGATCGTCATCCAGACCCTGTGGTGGACGGTCGGGTTCAGCTTCCTGCTCTACCTCGCCGCCCTCCAGGGCATCCCCGGCCACCTCTACGAGGCGGCCAAGCTGGACGGGGCGAACGCCTGGCACCGCATGATCCACATCACCCTGCCGATGCTGCGCAACATCACCGGCCTGGTGATCGCGCTCCAGATCCTCGCCTCGCTGCAGCTGTTCGACCAGGCCGTCGTGATGATGGACTTCGGCCCCGGACCGGAGCTCAGCACCCGCTCCTTCGTCCAGTACACCCTCGAACAGGGCTTCACCAGCTACCGCGTGGGCTACGCCTCCGCGATGTCCATCATCTTCTTCGTGATCATCGCAGCCGTCGCCGTGGCACGGATGTGGCTGCTGCGCAACCGTGAGGAGGGCGGCCGATGACCACCGCCGCGACCACGCCGATACGCACCAAGTCCCGCAAGCGCTGGACCCCCAGCCAGATCGTCCTCACCCTGACCGGCATCGTCGTCTCCGCCCTCTTCGTGGCGCCGATCGCTGCGGCCCTGCTCACCTCGTTCAAGGCCGAGGCCGAGGCCGCCGAGATCCCGCCGCACTGGCTGCCCGAGGTCTGGACGGGCCAGGCGTGGAAGGCGCTCTTCGAGACCGGCAACATCACCAACTGGTTCGTGAACTCGCTGGTCGTCTCCGTCTGCGTCACCTTCATCGTGCTGCTGGTGAGCGCGCTCGCCGGATACGGCTTCGCCCGCACCGAGTTCAAGGGCAAGGCCGTCCTCATGGGCGTCGTCATGGCCGGCCTGATGGTCTCGCCCGCCGTCCTCGGCGTGCCCCTGTTCACCACCGTCCAGCAGATGGGCATGGTCGACACCTACTGGGGCATGATCCTGCCGCAGTGCGCGCCCGCCGCGATGGTCTTCATCCTCTACAAGTTCTTCCAGGGCATCCCGCGCGAACTGGAGGAGGCCGCCTTCATCGACGGCGCGGGCCGCTGGCGGGTCTTCTTCACGATCATCCTGCCGCTGTCGCGCCCCTCGCTCGCGGCGGTCGGCATCTTCACCTTCATCGGCTCGTGGAACAACTTCCTGTGGCCCTACATGGTCACCAACAACCCCGACCTGATGACCATGCCGAACGGCATCGCGACCGTCATGAACTCCTACGGCATCCAGTGGGCCCAGCTCATGGCCGGCGGCCTCATGGCGGGACTCCCGCTGATCATCATCTTCGTCTTCTTCCAGCGCCAGATCGTGGCGGGTGTCGCGCACACCGGCCTCGCCGGCCAGTGACCGGACCGACAGGAGTTCTCGTATGAAGCGTCTGAGAGTCGCCACCGTCCTCGCCGCCGCCGTGCTGGCCTTCCTGCCGGCCACCGCGCAGGCGGACACCCTCTACCCCGACCCCCGGCCGATCAGCGGCCAGGAGATCATCCACGACCCCACGGTCCTGCGCCTCAAGTCGGGCGGCTACGTGGCCTACTCGACCGGCGGCGTCATCGGCGCCCGCACCTCCGAGGACGGCGTCCACTGGAACGACGCGGGCAACGCCTTCGCCGAGCCGCCGAGCTGGTGGTACGAGTACAACGACACCGGCGACCCGTGGGCCCCCGACCTCTCCTACCGCGACGGCCGCTACTGGCTCTACTACGCGGTCTCCTCCTGGGGCACCAACCACTCCGCGATCGGCGTCGCCACCTCCCGCACCGGCCTGCCCGGCACCTGGACCGACCACGGCAAGGTCTTCTCCTCCGAGACGACCGACACCTGGAACGCCATCGACCCGAACGTGATCCGCGCCGACGGCAGGCTGTGGATGGCCTTCGGCTCCTACTGGTCCGGCATCCGCATGGTCGAACTGGACCCCGGGACGGGCAAGGCCGTCGAGGGCGCCACCGTCCACCACCTGGCGACCCGCCCGGACGAGCCCTACGCCGTCGAGGGCCCGGCCATCGTCAAGCACGGCCGCTACTACTACCTCTTCGCCTCCTACGACGCGTGCTGCTCCGGCGTGAACAGCACGTACAAGATCAAGGTCGGGCGCTCGACCTCGATCACCGGCCCCTACACCGACAGCACCGGCAAGCCGATGCTGCAGGGCGGCGGCGACCTGCTGCTGGAGGGCCACGGCCGCTTCATCGGCACCGGCGGCCAGTCCCTCTTCCGCGACCGCGGCACGGACTGGCTGGCCTACCACTACTACGACGCCGAGGACGCGGGCACGCCCAAGCTCGGCCTCAACGCCCTGACCTGGACCAAGAGCGGCTGGCCGGCCGTCCGTCCGTGACCCCCGGCCTCTCCCGCCTTCCCCGAAGCACCAGCACACCCCCCGAAAGGACGCAATGCGTACCGCCCGCTTCACCCTCGACCCCGCCTTCACCGTCGCCGAGGTCAACCCCCGCCTGTTCGGCTCCTTCGTGGAGCACCTCGGCCGTTGCGTCTACACCGGCATCTACGAGCCCGGCCACCCCACCGCCGACGAGGCCGGCCTGCGCCAGGACGTGCTGGAGCTGGTCCGGGAGCTCGGCGTCACCGCCATCCGCTACCCCGGCGGCAACTTCGTCTCCGGCTTCAAGTGGGAGGACTCCGTCGGCCCGGTCGAGGACCGCCCGCGCCGCCTGGACCTCGCCTGGCGCTCCACCGAGACCAACCGCTTCGGCCTGTCCGAGTACATCGCCTTCCTCAAGAAGGTCGGCCCCCAGGCCGAGCCGATGATGGCCGTCAACCTCGGCACCCGCGGCGTCGCCGAGGCCCTGGAGCTCCAGGAGTACGCCAACCACCCATCCGGCACCGCCCTGTCGGACCTGCGCGTCGAGCACGGCGACAAGGACCCGTTCGGCATCAAGCTGTGGTGCCTCGGCAACGAGATGGACGGCCCCTGGCAGACCGGCCACAAGACGGCCGAGGAGTACGGCCGCCTCGCCGCCGAGACCGCCCGCGCCATGCGCCAGATCGAGCCGGACCTCGAACTCGTCGCCTGCGGCTCCTCCGGCCAGGCCATGGAGACCTTCGCCGAGTGGGAGGCGACGGTCCTCAAGGAGACGTACGACCTCGTCGACTACATCTCCCTGCACGCCTACTACGAGCCGCTCGACGGCGACGTCGACTCCTTCCTGGCCTCCGCCGTGGACATGGAGTCCTTCATCGAGAACGTCGTCGCCACCTGCGACCACATCGGCGCCCGCCTCAAGTCGAAGAAGAAGATCAACCTCTCCTTCGACGAGTGGAACGTCTGGTACCTGTCCCGGACCCAGGCCGAGGTCAGCGCCCTGGACTGGCCCGAGGCCCCCCGCCTGCTCGAGGACAGCTACGACGTCACCGACGCCGTCGTCTTCGGCTCGCTGCTCATCGCCCTGCTGCGGCACGCCGACCGCGTCACCGTCGCCTGCCTCGCCCAGCTCGTCAACGTCATCGCCCCGATCATGACCGAGCCCGGCGGCCCCGCCTGGCGCCAGACGACGTTCTTCCCCTTCGCCCAGGCCTCGAAGTACGGCCGCGGCGAGGTCCTCGACGTCCGCGTGGACTCGCCGACGTACGAGACGAAGAAGTACGGCGAGGCCGACCTGCTGCACGCCACCGCCGTGCGCGCCGAGGACGGCACCGTGACCGTCTTCGCCGTCAACCGCTCGCGCACCGAGTCGCTGCCGCTCGAGGTCGCCCTCAACGGCCTCGACCTGAGCGAGGTCGTCGAGCACAGCGCCCTCGCGGACGCCGACCCCGGCGCCCGCAACACGCTCGCCGAGCCCGAGCGGGTCGTCCCGCACGCGGTCGAGGGCACCACCCTCCAGGACGGCCGGCTGAGCGCCGTCCTGGAGCCGCTGTCCTGGAACATGATCCGGCTCGGCTGAGCCGTCTCAGGGCTCCCGGCGGCCGGGGGAGGCGACCGGTTCCACCGGCACTCCTCCGGCCGCGCGGCCCAGCAGGACGAGCCGCACCGGCCCCGGCCCCGCCGGGGCCCCGCCGCCGGACAGCACCGCCAGGGCGAGGGTGTTGACGGCGGCGCGCGTGCGCAGGATGCCGTTCGGCAGGACGAGGGGCTGCCGGACGGCCGCGCCGCCGGCGTGCTCGCCCAGGTTCCAGCCGTTCAGGAAGACCTGGACGCGGTGGTCGCGGCCCGGGCCGTCCCCGAGGGCGAGCCCCACCGCGGCGTCGACGTCCGGCGGCACGTCCAGCCGGAACACCGTCCGGTACCAGGTCACGCCCTGGCGCCGCTCCGTGCGCGGGAAGGGCACGGACTCCCAGCCGGCGTCGTCGTACCCGGGCAGGTGCCAGCCCTCCCGCTCCCCGTACAGCCCGCCGTTGTTCAGCGGGCCGCGCACGGGGTCGGGCGCGGCCGCGCCCTGGATCCGCCAGCGCACGGCGGGCGAGGCGCCGTCGAAGGAGACCGACGTGAGCCCGCGGGCCGCCAGGAGGTCGTCCTGGTCGTGCCGGGTGCGCCGGACCAGGACGGACAGGACGCCGGTGCGGGGCCGCCCGTCACGCCGCGGCTCGCGCAGCCGCCTGCGCAGCGCCTGCGGCAGCCGGAGCCGGGCCGTCGCGGTCCACGTCCCCTTCTCCTTCTCCTTCTCCTCCTCCTCGCGTCCCGTCCGGTGCGTGCCCAGCGGCTCCCCGTCCAGCCACGCCATGAGCATGCCGCGCGCGCCCGTGCTGTAGGACAGCGAGACGGTCTCCAGCCCGTCGATGCCGGTGAGACGGCCCCGGTACCAGACGTCGCCGTAGTGGAATCCGTAGTCGTCGGCGAAGAGCACGGGCCGGTCCCCGGGCACGGGCGTGCTGCTGTACGACGTCCGGCGGTCGGCGGCCGTCCACCCCGAGTCGTCGAAACCGGGCCGGGCCTCCGGGTTCTCCTCCCGGCGCCGCCAGCCGCCGAGCGCGGGCAGTGTCACTTCGGGCGCACCGGGCAGTCGCCGCCCGGTCCGCAGGCTCCCGGCACTGCTGACGGACGTGGCGAGCGCCCGGCCGTTGAAGGTGACGCCGGTGATGCCGCGCGGCGCCCACACCTCCAGCCCGTACGCCTCGTCCATGTCCCCGGTCAGCCGGACGGTGTCGCCGTCCAGGACCGCCTCGCGCAGCAGCGCCGGACCGTACACGAGCCCCTTGCCCGACGGCGTCTCGTACGGCCACAGCCGCAGGGAGAGGGCGTCGTCGGCGAGGATCAGCAGCAGGGTGCGGTCCGAGCCGGCGCCGCGCACCCGCACCCGGGCCAGGCCCTGCGCGCCCAGCGGCGCGGTCACGTGCAGCCGGCCGTCCTGGTACGCCCAGGCGGCCTCCTCGTCGAGCCGGGCGGGCGACGGCTCCTCGGGGCAGTCCAGCACCACGTGGGCCGTCTCCCCGGTCCGCCCGGTGAAGACGGCGATGTCCAGCCGTCCCGCGCTCAGCGTCGCCATGGGCTGCACGGTGGCGTACGCCAGTCGGCGTCCGCCGCCCAGGTCGAGACCGGCGGCGAGCAGCCTGGCGTCCCGCGCGGGCACGGTGACCGGCACGTCGGTGCCGTCCAGCGGCAGCGTGGACGTCACCTCGTGGGACGTGTCGTTGCGCAGGACGTACGCATGGGCGCCGGTGTCCGGGTCGGTCAGGTGCCGTACGCCGATCCGGGCGTCGCCTGCCCGCACGGCGGACGCCGCCTCCAGCCGCGTGAAACCCGGCACGTGGCGCAGGAGATGGCCGATCTGGTGGAGCGGGGCGAGCAGCTCCGTGGGCCTGCGCGCCGCGTCGAGGGCCGCCGCCGGCTCGTGGACGGGCCCGGGCGCCGAGGGCGCGGCCAGCCAGCCCCACGAGGAGCCGCCGAAGACCGGGCCGACGTGATGCAGCGTCACCCCGTCGGCGAGATCGCCGAGATGGACCCGCCGCGCCTCGGCCGCGTCCGCGGCCCGCCGCTCCTTCGCCCAGGGGACCGGCGTGCCGTCGTGGAGGAGGGGCACCTCGATGCCGTCCGCGCGGATCCGCTCGTGCAGGCGGGTCAGTTCGGCGCGCCGGGGGGCGTCGAGCCGGTAGAGCAGGACGGTGCCGGTGCCCCGGGTGTACTGGTGCCGGGCGGCGACGGCGTCGACGCGGCGCAGCCACTCGTCGGCGTGGCGCAGATACGCCGGGTCGGCGGTGCGGGGCCGGCCCCCGGTCGTCGCCAGCCAGCCCGGCAGGCCGCCCGCGTCGACGTCCGCGCCGATGTACGGCCCGGGGCGCAGGACGACGTACAGGCCGGTCTCGGCGGCCGTGCGCAGGAACAGGTCCAGGTCGCGGACGCCGGTGAAGTCGTAGCGGCCGGGGGCGGGGGAGTGCTGGTTCCAGGCGAGGGGCACGGTGACCGCGTTGAAGCCGGACGCCCGCAGCTTCTGCAGCACGTCCCGCCACAGGGAGGGGCTCGGCAGCCGGAAGGGCTGCAGCTCACCGGCCCACAGGACGAGGCGCCTGCCGTCGACCAGCAGGGAGCGCCGGTCGAGGGCGACCCGGTGGCGGACCCCGTCGGCGCCGGGCGGCCCGGGCGGGGGACCGGTGGGGACGGGCCCGGGCGGACCGGACGCCGGTACCGTCCCGCCGCTCGCGCTGCCGCCGAGCGCGAGACCGAGGACGGCGGTGCCCGCGAGGGCGCCGAACGCCCGTCTGCCGATCCCGCTGTGCCCGCTGTGCCTGTGGTGTCTGCTGAGCTCCAAGGGAGCCTCTCCTGGTGCCGCCTGTCCGTACTGCCCGTGCCGGGTCATTGTGTCAACGGGCGTCACCGGGGCCGCACGCGACCGCCGCGGAGCGCGGACGGCCCCGCTCCCGGCCGGGCGGGGTCGGGGATCTCAGTCCCCGTCCGGCCGGCACAGCAGCGGCTTGTCCAGTTCGGAGCAGGGGCGGTGGCCCTTGGCGCGGATGATGTCCTTGCCGACCTCGTCGGAGAGGTAGCGCAGGAAGCTCGCGGCGAGGGAGCCGGCCGGGGGCTCGCCGTAGGTGTAGGCGATCTCCGTCTCCCAGTACGGGTACGCGCCCTGGTCGGCGCCCTCCAGGGTCGCCGGGTAGCCGTCGATGCGGACCGGCCGTACGCCCTCGTGGGCGGCGGCGAGGGCGGCCTCGCTGTAGCCGAGGGCTCCGGGCGTGGAGGCCACGGCCTTCAGCAGCAACGGTGTGTCGCGCGTCTCGCAGCGGCCGGGGGTCTTCGGGTCGAGGCCGGCGCAGTCGTCGACCGTGGTCGCGAGGAGGGGACGGCCGTCCAGCACCTGTTTCTGCAGCGCCGCCCGGGTGCCCGAGCCGGGGTGACGGCCGATCAGCTGGACGGGCAGGGGCCGGCCCTTCACCTGGCTCCAGTCGGTGATCTCCCCGGCGAGGATGCGCCGCACCTGGTCCAGCGACAGGTCCCGGACGCCGGTGTCCTCGTCGACGACGAGGGTGAACAGGGACAGGGCCACGGGCCGCGGCAGCAACTGGGGCCGGCCGTCGGCCTTGGGGCCGTCGCTGAAGGCCAGCCGGTCGCCCAGCCCTTCCTCCGCCCTGTGCTTCTCACCGGCCGCGGCGAGGGCGTCCAGACCGGGGACGCTGCCGTCGAAGGTGCCCTCGGTCACGGGGATGCGGGCGCCGGGGCAGGTCTTCGTGTACTGCTGCGCGGCCTCCTTCAGCACCGGCTCGAACGCGGTGGAGCCCGACAGGTACAGCGTCCCCTCGGCACAGTCCAGCGGCGCCGCCCGCGCGTCGCCGTCCCGGGTGAAGGCGGACACGGACTGGGTGACGCTCACCATGATGAGGACGGCGAGCAGCCAGCGCACCGGCCGGGAGGCGAAGGGGTAGTACTCGGTCCTCCTGATGGTCCCGCCGCGTACCCCGCCGACGACACCCGCGGTGATCTCCGGGTCGGGGAAGTCGGTCTCCGTGAAGTCCGGAAGACGGTCCAGGACGGCCAGGACCTTGTAGTGCGCCCGGCGGTTGAGCTTCACCTTGGGCAGCCTGATGACACCGTCCGTGGCCCGGAAGCCCGGTGTTCCCGGTGCGAAGAAGTCGCGCAGCACGGTGTGGCTGCACTCCGTCACGACCATGCCGACCACGCGGCGGCCCGGGAACGCCACGCGTATGCCCACCGGGTCGTTGGCGGGGGCCATGTAGTCGTCCTCGACGATCGGGGACCAGCCGGCGTTCTCGATGCGCAGCAGGACGACCGACGGATCGCGCAGATCGGCGCCGTCCCACTGCATCCGCCGCAGGATCCCGGCCTCCGGCCCGGAGGAGGTGGCCGAGTCCCGGGCGGTGGTGTCCATCTGCACCCGGTAGCCGAGCCGTTTGCGGCCGGCGAGGAAGAACTCCCACAGGGCGGCGGCCACGGGCACGGCGAGGCCGAGCACGGCGATCACCGACTCCCACGTAACACCGTTCACTTCCGACTCCAGGGACAGGACGGGCAGCGCGCTCGCGTGCTCGCGCGGACGGCGGGCGGGGAGGCCATGGTGACCGGGGGAGGGGGCGGCCGGGAGGGGGTGCGCGGACCGTCCGTCCCGAATTCACCGGTGTGTCATCTGTTGCGCGCGGTGTTCTCCGGGCGTTGGTTGCGGTTGCTGCGCGAGGCGTTGACGCGCCGGGGGATCACCCCTACGTTCCGTCCGAAAGAGCGATCGATGTTCGACATCCCGAACAGGAGTGTCCCCCCATGAGCCGCACGAGAACCGCACTGCTCGCTCTCCCCGCCGCCGCCCTGCTCGCCCTCGTCCCGTCCACGGCGTCGGCGTACCCGGGGCCCGGCAGGGTCACCGGCTCCGTCGTCGTGCACGACCCGACGATGATCCGCACCGCCTCCGGGCAGTACCAGCTCTACGCCACCGGCGGCGGCATCAGCAGCCGGACGTCGGGCGACCGCACCGCCTTCGCCGCCGGCGCGGACGCCTTCGGCACCCGGCCGTCCTGGTGGTCCCGGTACTCCTCCGTCCCGGAGGCCTGGGCGCCCGACATCTCGTACCACGGCGGCAAGTACCTGATGTACTACTCCGTCTCGAAGTTCGGCACCAACACCTCCGCCATCGGGCTCGCCGGCTCCACCACCGGACAGCCCGGCAGCTGGAGCGACTACGGCATCGTCTACACCTCCGACGCCTCCAGCGACTACAACGCCATCGACCCCAACCTCTTCGTCGACGACGACGGCAAGTGGTGGCTGTCCTTCGGCAGCTGGTGGACCGGCATCAAGATGATCCGCATCGACCCGTCCACCGGGAAGCAGCTCTCCTCCGACACCGCCCGCCGCTCCCTCGCCTCCCGCCCCACCGGGACGAAGGCCGTCGAGGCGCCGTACATCGTCAAGCGGAACGGGTACTACTACCTCTTCGCCTCGTACGACACCTGCTGCGCCGGCACCGCCTCCACCTACAAGATCAAGGTGGGCCGGGCCACCAGCGTCACCGGGCCCTACCGCGACCGCAACGGCGTCCCGATGACGGACAACGGCGGCACGCCCGTCCTCGAGTCGCACGGCAGCGTCATCGGCCCCGGCGGCCAGTCGGTCATGAAGGACGTCGACGGCGACCTGCTCGTCTACCACTACTACGACGGCAACGACAACGGCACGCCCAAGCTCGGCATCAACCTGCTGGACTGGAGCAGCGGCTGGCCCGTCGCCTACTGAGCGCCGGCACGGATCCGCACAGGAACGGGAGAGGGCGGCCCGCGCGGGAAGCGCGGACCGCCCTTTCACGTCGTCACATCGTCACCGCGTCACGGCATCACGGCATCACGGCTCACGCGTCGAACGAGTGCACCGTCGACGTCCGGTAGGTCTGTCCCGGCCGCAGCACCGTCGACGGGAACGACGGCTGGTTCGGCGAGTCCGGGAAGTGCTGCGTCTCCAGGCACAGCCCGTCGCCCTGCCGGTAGACGGAACCGCCGCTGCCGGTCAGGGTGCCGTCGAGGAAGTTGCCGGAGTAGAACTGCAGTCCCGGCTGGTCGGTGGCGATGCGCAGGGTGCGGCCGGAGGAGCCGTCGCGCAGGGTGGCTATGTGCTCGGGGCGGGAGGTGATGCCCTTGTCCAGCACCCAGTTGTGGTCGAAGCCCTTGGCGGTGATCAGCTGGGGGTGGTCGTCCCGGATGTCCCGGCCGATCGGCTTGGCACGGCGGAAGTCGAACGCGGTGCCCGCGACCTTCGCCAGCTCGCCGGTGGGGATCAGACCCGCGTCGGTCGGCGTGAAGCGGGAGGCGGCGATCGACAGCTCGTGGTCCTCGATCGTGCCGCTGCCCTCGCCGGCCAGGTTCCAGTAGACGTGGCTGGTGAGGTTGACGACGGTGGCCTTGTCGGTGGTGGCCTCGTAGTCGATGCGCCAGTCGCCGCGCCGGGTGAGGGTGTACGTCACCTTCGCCCGGAGCGTGCCCGGGTAGCCCATCTCGCCGTCGACGCTGGTGTGGTGCAGGACCAGGCCGACGTCGGAGCCCTCGGCGAACGGCTCGACGTCCCACACCCGCTTGTCGAAGCCCTGGGCGCCGCCGTGCAGGGAGTTCTCGCCGTCGTTGACGGAGAGCTGGTACTGCTTGCCGTCCAGGGTGAAGCGGCCCTTGTCGATGCGGTTGCCGTAACGCCCGATCAGGGCGCCGAAGTACGGGCTGGAGGCCACGTAGTCGTCGAGGTTGTCGAAGCCCAGGGAGACGTTCGCGTAGCGGCCCCGGCGGTCGGGGATCTCCAGGGACTGCACGATGCCGCCGTACGACAGCACCTTCATCCGCGTGCCGCCGTTCTCCAGCGACCAGCGGTACACCTTCGTGCCGTCGGCGAGCTTGCCGAAGAGCTCCTTCACCGGTTTCCTGCCTCCCGTGGCGTGTGCCGTGCCGCCGAGCGTGGTGGTGGCGGCGATGCCCGCCGCCGCGGCGGATGCCATGACCGTGCGTCTGCTCAGTTCCATTGCGGCTCCTGTGACTTCCGTGGAAGAAGCGGGCCCCGCCGGTGCGGGGCCCGGAGTGACTACGAACCGACCTTGCGCTTGTTCCACACGTCGAACCCGACCGCCGCCAGCAGCACCAGGCCCTTGATGACCTGCTGCCAGTCGGTGCCGATGCCGACGAGGTTCATACCGTTGTTCAGCACGCCCAGGACCAGACCGCCGATGATCGCGCCGAGGACCGTGCCGACGCCGCCGCTCATCGACGCGCCGCCGATGAACGAGGCGGCGATGGCCTCCAGCTCGAAGTTGAGGCCGGCCTTGGGCGAGGCCGCGTTGAAGCGGGAGGCGAAGACCAGACCCGCCAGGGCCGCGAGCATGCCCATGTTCAGGAAGACCAGGAAGGTGACCTTCTTGTCCTTCACACCCGACAGCTTGGCCGCGGGCAGGTTGCCGCCGATGGCGTAGATGTGGCGGCCGATGATCGCGTTGCGCATCACGTAGCCGAAGCCGACGACCAGCACGCCCAGGATGAGCAGCACGATCGGGGCGCCCTTGTAGCTGGCCAGCAGCAGCGTGACCACGAGGACGGCGGCGACCAGCGCGACCAGCCTGAGCAGGAACAGCTTGGCCGGCAGCACCTCCAGGGAGAACTCCTGCTGGCGCTTGCGGTCCCGGACCTCCTGGTACACCACGAAGGCGATCAGCGCGAAGCCGAGCAGCAGGGTGAGGTTGTGGTAGTTGGTCTCCGGGCCGACCTCGGGGAGGAAGCCGTTGGCGATCTCCTGCAGGTCCTTCGGGAACGGGCCGAGGGTCTGGCCCTCCAGGAAGATCTCCGTCAGACCGCGGAAGAGCAGCATGCCCGCCAGGGTCACGATGAAGGAGGGTATGCCGAGATAGGCGATGAGGAACCCTTGTGCCGCGCCCGCGACCGCGCCGATGACCAGGCACAGCACCACCGCCAGCGGCCAGGACATGTTCTGCTCGACCATCAGGACGGCGGCCATCGCCCCGATGAACGCCGTCAGCGAGCCGACCGACAGGTCGATGTGGCCCGCGATGATGACGAGCATCATGCCGATCGCGAGGATCAGGATGTAGCTGTTCTGCAGCACCAGGTTGGAGACGTTGCGCGGCAGCAGCAGGTCGCCGCCCGACCACACGGCGAACAGCGCCACGATCAGGCCGAGGGCGATCAGCATGCCGTACTGGCGCATGTTGCGGCGCAGACCGCCGAGGATCAGCTGCAGCAGGCCGCCGTCGGCGGAGGCGCCCTTGCCGGGGGGTGCGGGGGACGGGGTCTTGGCCGTCACGTCCGTGCTCATCGGGTTACCTCTTTGTCCTTCGTCATCTGACGCATCAGCGCTTCCTGCGACGCCTCGGCCCGCGAGAACTCGCCGGTCAGCCGTCCCGCCGCCATCGTGTAGATGCGGTCGCACATGCCGAGCAGCTCCGGCAGCTCGGAGGAGATGAAGACGACCGCCTTGCCCTGGGCGGCCAGCTGGTCGATGACCGTGTAGATCTCGTACTTGGCGCCCACGTCGATGCCGCGGGTGGGCTCGTCCAGGATCAGCACCTCGGGACCGGCGAAGATCCACTTGCTGAGGACGACCTTCTGCTGGTTGCCGCCGGACAGCTTGCCCACCGGCTCGAAGACGGTCGGCGCCTTGATGTTCATGGACTTGCGGAAGCCCTCGGCGACCTGCCGCTCCCCGTGCTCGTCGACGACACCCCGCCGGGAGACCTTGCGCAGCGCGGTCAGCGAGATGTTCCGGTTGATGGTGTCGATGAGGTTGAGGCCGTAGTGCTTGCGGTCCTCGGTGACGTACGCGATCCCGTGCTTGACCGCCTCCGGGACGTTCTTGGTGCGGACCTCGACGCCGTCGCGCAGCACCGTGCCGCCCGCGTACCGGCCGTAGGTGCGGCCGAAGACGCTCATCGCCAGCTCGGTGCGGCCGGCGCCCATGAGTCCGGCGATGCCCACGATCTCGCCGCGCCGCACCTGGAGGGAGACGTCGTCGACGACCTTGCGCTGCTGGTCGATGGGGTGGTGCACGGTCCAGTTGCGGATCTCCAGGGCGGGCGCGGTGCCCTCCTCCGGCTGGTGCGGGGTCCGCTCCGGGAAGCGGTTCTCCAGGTCGCGGCCGACCATCCCGGAGATGATCCGGTCCTCGGTGGTCCCCGCGTCCTTCACGTCGAGCGTCTCGATGGAACGCCCGTCGCGGATGATCGTGACCGAGTCGGCGACCTTGCGGATCTCGTTGAGCTTGTGGGAGATGATGATCGACGTCATGCCCTGTTCCTTCAGCTGAAGGATCAGGTCGAGGAGTTTGCCGCTGTCCTCGTCGTTGAGCGCCGCCGTCGGCTCGTCGAGGATGAGCAGCTTCACCTTCTTCGACAGCGCCTTGGCGATCTCCACCAGCTGCTGCTTGCCCACGCCGATGTCGGCGACCCGGGTCTCCGGGTGCTCGTCCAGACCGACCCGGCGCAGCAGCTCGGCGGCGTGCCGGAGCGTCTCGTTCCAGTCGATCAGCCCGCGCCTCGCGTGCTCGTTGCCGAGGAAGATGTTCTCCGCGATGGAGAGGTACGGCACCAGCGCGAGCTCCTGGTGGATGATCACGATGCCGTGCTGTTCGCTCGCCCGGATGTCCTTGAAGCGGCAGGTCTCCCCCTCGAAGAGGATCTCCCCTTCGTAACTGCCGTGCGGATGGACGCCGGAGAGCACCTTCATCAAGGTCGACTTCCCGGCGCCGTTCTCACCGCAGATGGCGTGGACCTCGCCCTGCCGGACGGTCAGGGTGACGTCCGACAGCGCTTTGACACCGGGGAAGGTCTTGACGATCGAGCGCATTTCCAGGACGGGTCCCGCCATGGTCTTGCCTTCCAATCCTTGGGTGGGCCCGGTTACTTGAGGTCGTTCTCGGTGTAGTAGCCGCCGTCGACCAGGACCTGCTTGTAGTTGGCCTTGTCGACGCTGACCGGCTGCAGCAGGTAGGCGGGGACGACCTTGGAGCCGTTGTCGTACGACTTGGTGTCGTTGACCTCGGGCTCCTTGTCGTTGAGGGAGGCGTCGACCATGTTCGAGGCGACCTTGGCGAGCTGGCGCAGGTCCTTGTAGACGGTCTGCGTCTGCTCGCCCGCGATGATCGACTTCACCGAGGCGACCTCGGCGTCCTGGCCGGTGACGACCGGCATGGGCTTGCCGGCGGAGCCGTAGCCGTCCGACTTCAGGGCGGACAGGATGCCGATGGAGATGCCGTCGTACGGGGAGAGCACCGCGTCGATGCGGGCGCCGCGGTAGCTGGAGGTCAGCAGGTCGTCCATGCGCTTCTGCGCGGTGCCGCCGTCCCAGCGCAGGGTGGTGACCTGGTTGAGGGCGGTCTGCTTGGAGCGGACGACCAGCTGGCCCTTGTCCATGTACGGCTTCAGGACGTTCATCGCGCCCTGGAAGAAGTACTTGGTGTTGTTGTCGTCGTTGGAGCCGGCGAACAGCTCGATGTTGAACGGGCCCTTCTTGGAACCGTCCTTGAGGCCGAGCTTCTCGACGATGTAGCCGCCCTGCAGCTCGCCGACCTTCTCGTTGTCGAAGGAGGCGTAGTAGTCGACGTTCTCGGTGCCGAGGATCAGCCGGTCGTAGGAGATCACCGGGATGTCGGCGTCCTTGGCCTGCTGGAGCACGTTGTTCAGGGACTTGTTGTCGATCGCGGCGATGATCAGGGCGTCCACGCCCTGCGTGATCATGTTCTCGATCTGCGAGACCTGCTGGTCCGGGTCGTCCTCGCCGTAGACCAGCTTGGTCTTGTACCCCTTGGCCTTCAGCTCCTTCTCGACGTTGGCGCCGTCGGTGATCCAGCGCTCGGAGGACTTGGTCGGCATCGCGATGCCGACCGTGCCGCCCTCGCTGCTGCCCTTCTCCTCGCTGCCGCCCTCGCTGTTCTGACCGCAGGCGGTCAGCGTGAGGGCGAGGGTGGCGGCGGAGGCGATGGCGGTGAATGCGGCTCTGCGGTTACGCATGGTCATCATCCTTGATGTGGGTGCGGGGACCGGTCCGGGTGGTGCCGGCGCGCGGGGAACACGGAGGGTGGTGCGACCGAGTGGAGATGTGTGGGATTGTGCGCGTTCGCGTCTTCTGATGTGAAGAGAGGTTTCCGGAACGTTATGACGGGTCCGTGAAACGCCTGAGCTTGCCCGGCAGCCGGGAGCCCAGCGGCGCCATGTCGCCGTCCGTGCCGTGCCGTTGGAGGAGGTCCAGGGCCAGCCGGCCGCGCCGGACCCGCTCCTTGGCGGTCGCCAGGGTCAGTTCCCGCAGGTGGTGCCCGTAGGGGTAGATCCCCGGCGACTTGGAGAGGCCGAACTTCAGGTACAGCGGGGCGCCGCGCCGGATCAGCTCGGCGACCTCGTACATGCGCACGTAACCGCCGAGGTCGTCCGGCGCCTCGATGTACATGTCCATCGGCGCGGCCGACACCCGCCGGATCTCGGTCAGGTGGTCCAGCGTCAGGTCGCTGGGCACGTTGATCGAGTCGGCGCCGAGCTGCTCGTACACCGCGTACGCGGCCGGGTTGACGGGGCCGACCAGCGCGGAGAGCTTGAGCGTGGTGTCGGCCGGGATGATGCCGGCCGACCGCGCGCGGTGCAGCGTCCACAGCACGCCCTCGTCGGCGATGAGCAGGCATCTGACCCCCAGCTCCGTGGCCCGTACGGCGTCCTCGACGCACCCGGCGACGGCGTCGTGGCCGCGCGCCCTCAGCCCCGCGCCGCCGGAGTCGGTCCGGGTGGAGCCGCCGATGTCCCAGGTGCCGCGCGGACCGGTGAACAGGCAGAGCTCGATGTCGCGTTCGGCGGTGGACTCGACCATCTCGGTGATCTCGGCGTCGGTCAGCATCCACACGCCGCTGCCCTGACTGATCCGGTGGATCGGCACGTCCAGCCGTGAGGCTTCCTTGAGGACCACCGCCAGCGCCTCCGGCCCCTCGCAGGAGGGGATCTCGGTGCGCCAGCGGCCTCCGCCGGGGAAGGAGTACGGGGAGGCGTCGGCGGGGTCGAGGGCGGGCGCGGCCAGGTCGAGTGCGGCGAGGGCCTGCTCGCCGGGCCTGCGGGCGGCTGCCGGGACGGAAGAGTCGGTCACAGCTGTCCTTCGTGTTCGGTGTGCCGCACCGATGCGCCGGTTCGAAATACCGGACAAGGTTCGCGGCGAGGGGTACGAAAAGCTCGGTCGGTTGGGTGTACGCCGGTACGGGAGCCGTCAGGTCGCACCCCGTACCGGCGTACGGCTTCAGGGGCGCAGCAGCACCTTGCCGACCTTCGGGTCGCCGGAGCCCACCAGCTCGATGGCCTCGGCGAACCCGTCGAGCGGCAGCTCGTGGGTCACCAGCGGCAGCGGGTCGAGCAGTCCGGCGGCGAAGACGCGCACGGTGTGCGCCCACGCGTCCGGCGCCGCTCCGAAGACGCTGTGCACCTCCAGCTGGCGCACCACCAGGTCGGACGGGTCGAGACAGCCGGTGCCGGGGGTGGGGATGCCGGTCAGGACCAGGCGCCCGCCCCGGCGCAGCAGCCCGGCGGAGGTGCGGGCCGCGTCCGCGGACCCGGCGGTCTCGATCACGACGTCGAAACCGCCCGGCAGCGGCTGGTCCTTGGTGCGGAAGTCGGTCGCCCCGTAGTGCCGGGACAGCTCCTCCCGGTCGCCCCGGGTGCCGACGACGAGCAGCTCGGCGGGGGAGGCGGCGCGCAGGAACTGCACGGCGAACATGCCGAGCGTCCCGGTGCCGACGACCGCGACCCGCCGGCCGGGGCGGGCGTTCGCCTTGAGCGCGGCGGCCGCGATGCAGGCGGCCGGCTCCAGCAGCGCGGCGGCGGTCAGATCGGCGTCCTCGGGAAGGACGTGCAGGAGACGGGCGGGGAGGGTCAGCGTGGGCGCCATGGCACCGGGCTGGGTGAACCCGGTCTCCTCGTACCCGGCGTCGCACAGCGTCGTCTCACCCGCGTGACAGCGGTCGCACACCTGGCAGTTGCGAAAGCCCTCGCCGACGACCTTGCGGCCCGGCAGGGACCCCGGCACCCCGGCACCCACGGCCACGACGGTCCCGGACCACTCGTGCCCGGGGACGAGCGGGTAACGCACGTATCCCTCGGGCCGGTTGCCCTGGTAGACCTCGCGGTCGCTGCCGCAGATCCCGGCGGCGTGCACCCGGATCAGGGCTTCGCCGGGACCGGGCTCGCGCGGCTCGTGCGGAACGAGCCGGTGCTCGCCCGGCGCCTCGATGACGACCGCGCCGCTCATGCCCGGCTTCCCTTGGGGGCGCGTCGCTCCCACCCCTCGGCCCACAGGTCGAACCGCGCCTGCTGCTGCGGGAACTCGGCCGCCGCCTCGGTGTCCAGCTCCACGCCGAGGCCGGGGGCGTCGGACAGGTGGAAGCAGCCGTCCTCCGGGTCCACCTGCGGCGCGCCCTTGACCACCTTCTTGATCTCCGCGTCCGCGAAGTCGTTGAAGTGCTCGAGGATCTTGAAGTTCGGCGTGGTGAAGCCGACCTGGAGGGAGGCGGCGGTCAGCACCGGCCCGCCCACGTTGTGCGGGGCGATCATCATGTAGTGCGTCTCGGCGGTGGCGGCGAGCTTGCGGGTCTCCCAGATGCCGCCGATGTGGCCGACGTCCGGCTGGATGATGTCGGCGGACTGGTCCTCGAACAGCTCGCGGAACTCGATCCGGTCGTGGATGCGCTCACCGGTGGCGACCGGCAGGTCCACCTTCTCGGCGACCTTCTTCAGCGCCTTGAGGTTCTCCGGCGGCACCGGCTCCTCCAGCCAGGCCGGCTTGAAGGGCGCCATCTCCTTGGCGAGCCGCACGGCGGTGGCGGGGGAGAAGCGGCCGTGCATCTCCAGCATCAGCTCGGCGTCGGGACCGATGGCGTCGCGCACGGCCTCGATCAGCGACACGGCGTACAGGGTCTGCTCGTGGTCGAGCTCGAAGTGCCCGGTGCCGAACGGGTCGATCTTCAGCGCCCGGTACCCGCGCTCCATCACGCCCCGCGCGGCCTTGTGGTACGCCTCCGGGGTGCGCTCGGTGGTGTACCAGCCGTTGGCGTACGCCTTGACCTTGTCGGTGACCTTGCCGCCGAGCAGCTGCCACACCGGGACGCCGAGCGCCTTGCCCTTGATGTCCCAGCAGGCCATCTCGACGACGGCGATGCCGGACATCACGATCTCGCCGGCGCGGCCGTAGTCGCCGTACTTCATGCGGCGGGTCAGGTCCTCGACAGCGAACGGATCGGAGCCGAGGATATGGTTGGCCTCGGCCTCCTTCAGGTAACCGATGAGCGCGTCGGTGTGGCCCAGCATCCGGGTCTCACCGACTCCGGTGATGCCCTCGTCGGTGTGCACCTGGACGTAGGTCAGGTTGCGCCACGGCGTCCCGACCACGTGTGTGCTGATTCCGGTGATGCGCACGGGGGTTGTCCTTCGCTCTGTTCGATATGTCGGCACTCGTTCGAAATGCTGGTTGACAGTAAGGAAACGGCGCCGGGGGTGTCAATGGGTCGGACAGGCAACGGTTTCGGCAGTTTCGGCGCGGTGGGGCCGCGGCGTCGGGAGTCTTTCGCGCACGGCTTTCCCGGGGGCCGCAGGCGCACGTCCGCCGCGGCGTCCGGCGTTCCCGCGTGACGGATCACCGCCGCCCGTCCGACGGCACCTCGGCGACGCCCTCGCCCGTCCCGGACGCGACGCGTCCACCGGCCGGCTGACCGGGCCCGACGGGCGGCCGGCGTCCCGTGAAGGACTCCCGCCCCGGCCCGCCGCGTCCACCGCCTCCGGTCAGTCCCCCCGCCCAGTCCTCCCCGCCCAGTCCCCCCGGCCGGTCTCCCCGCCCAGTCCCCCCGGCCGGTCTCCCCGCCCAGTCCCCCCGGTCGGTCCCTCCGCTCAGTCCCCCAGCATCCGCCGCAGCCCGTCCCGCAGGGCGATCCGCTCCGCCTCCGACAGCCCCGCCAGCGGCTCCCGCGCGAACCGCAGCGACTCGCGCAGCCCCCGCGCCACCCGCCGGCCCTCCTCCGTCGCCGCGGCCACCTTCACCCGCCGGTCACCGGGATCCGCGCGCCGCTCGACCAGCCCCCGCGCCTCCAGCCGGTCCACGATCCCCGTCACGTTCGACGGCTCGCACTTCAGCTTCTGCGCCAGTTTCCGCATCGGCAGCGGCTCCAGCGTGAGCAGGCTCAGCAGCCGCGCCTGCGCCCCCGTGAGGGACCGCTGTGCCGCGGCCTCCTCGTAATCGGCGTGGAAGCGGGCCACGACCTCGCCGATCAGTCCGACGACCTCGAGGGTGAGGGCGTCGGGTCGGCGGGGAGTGTCGTGTGGTGTGGCCATGGAAACAAGGGTACCCATTTGTTTGACAACGTGAAATGTTCAGTCGCATGGTTGTTTCAGAGGCTGAAACAACCTCTCCACGACATTCCGAGGAAGGGTGCCCCATGGCCGACTCCCCCGCTCTCCCCACCGTCAACCGCGAATGGCATCTCGTCAGCCGTCCGGTCGGCTGGCCCGAGCCCGAGGACTTCGCCCTCGTCGAGGCGGAGGTCCCCACCCCGCGCGACGGGCAGGTCCTCGTGCGCAACCTGTACGTCTCCGTCGACCCCTACATGCGCGGCCGCATGAGCGCCGCCAAGTCCTACGTCGCCCCCTTCGAGCTCGGCAAGGTGATGCAGGGCGGCGCCGTCGGCGAGGTCGTCGCCTCCAAGGCCGAGGGGATCTCCGTCGGCGACCACGTCCTGCACTTCTTCGGCTGGCGCGAGTACGCCGCCGTCGACGCCGGGAACGCCGTCAAGGTCGACCCCGACGCGGCGCCGCTGTCGGCGTACCTCGGCGTCCTCGGCATGACCGGGCTGACCGCCTACGCCGGTCTGCTGCGCACCGCCTCCTTCAAGGAGGGCGACGCGGTGTTCGTCTCCGGCGCCGCCGGCGCGGTCGGCAGCCAGGTCGGGCAGATCGCGAAGCTCAAGGGCGCCTCGCGGGTCATCGGCTCGGCCGGCTCCGACGAGAAGGTCAAGCTGCTCACCGACGAGTACGGCTTCGACGCCGCCTTCAACTACAAGGCGGGCCCGGTGAGCGAGCAGCTGCGCGCCGCCGCCCCCGACGGCATCGACGTCTACTTCGACAACGTGGGCGGCGACCACCTGGAGGCCGCCATCGGCTCCCTCAACGAGGGCGGCCGCATCGCGATCTGCGGCATGATCTCGGTCTACAACAACACCGAGCCCGCCCCGGGCCCGAAGAACCTCGCCCGCCTCATCCAGACCCGCGGCCGCATCGAGGGCTTCCTGGTCGGCGACCACTACGACCTCCAGCCGCAGTTCGTCCAGGAGGTCGGCCCCTGGGTCCGCTCCGGCGAGCTGAAGTACCGCGAGACGGTCGTCGAGGGCATCGAGAACAACCTGGAGGCGTTCCTCGGCGTCCTGCGCGGCGACAACACCGGCAAGATGATCGTCAAGCTCTGACCCGAAGGGCCGGGCCGGACGGACCGAAGAGCCGGCCGGGCCGGACGGACCTTCACGGAGTTTCCGGCATGCGGTAACGTCATTCCGAAATCCGTCGTGATCGTGGGCGCGAGTCACGGCGGACCGAGGAGGAAGACAACCGCATGCCCATCCAGCAGTCCGAGGTCCTCTACACCGCCGTCGCCACCGCCGAGAACGGCCGCGACGGCCGCGTCGCCACCGACGACGGCAAGCTCGACGTGGTCGTGAACCCGCCCAAGGAGATGGGCGGCAGCGGCGCCGGCACCAACCCGGAGCAGCTTTTCGCCGCCGGCTACAGCGCCTGCTTCCAGGGCGCGCTCGCCGTCGTCGCCCGCCAGGAGGGCGCCGACGTCTCCGGCTCCACCGTCACCGCGAAGGTCGGCATCGGCAAGAACGACGAAGGCTTCGGCATCATCGTCGAGATCTCCGCCGAGATCCCGGGAGTGGACGACGCCACCGCCCGGTCGCTGGTGGAGAAGGCCCACCAGGTCTGCCCGTACTCCAAGGCGACCCGCGGCAACATCACCGTGACGCTCGTCTGACCGGGCCCCTCACGTACGGCGAAGGCCGCGCCCCCGGCCCGGGGGCGCGGCCTTCGCCGCCCGGTAGAGTGCCGCCCATGCGCGATCTTGGGGCGGGATTCGGTCAACTCCTGAAGGGCCAGCGCTGGGTGGCCCGGCACGGCAAGAGCTACGGCTTCGGGCTCGTCCCGGGCCTGATCACCCTCGTCCTGTACGCGACGGTGCTGGTCGCGCTGGCGCTGTGGGGCGAGGACGCCGTCGCCTGGGCGACCCCCTTCGCCGACGACTGGCCGAGCCCCTGGTCCGGCCTCTTCCGCGGCTTCCTCACCGCCGTCCTGTTCGCCCTCACCCTGCTCCTGGCCGTCCTCACCTTCACCGCGGTCACCCTGCTGATCGGGCAGCCCTTCTACGAGGCCCTCTCCGAACGGGTCGACCGGGACGTCTCCCCGGACGGCACCGCGCCCGAGTCGGACCTGCCGCTCTGGCGCGAGCTGTGGATCTCCGGCCGCGACAGCCTGCGCATCGTCCTGCGCGCCGCCGTCTGGGGCGTGCTGCTCTTCGCGCTCGGTCTCGTCCCGGTCGCCGGCCAGACCGTCGTCCCGGTGATCGGCTTCTTCGTCACCGGCTTCTTCCTCACCGAGGAGCTGACCGCCGTCGCCCTCCAGCGCCGCGGGGTCGAGCTGCGCGACCGCCTTGCCCTGCTCCGCTCCCGCAGGACGCTGGTGTGGGGTTTCGGCACACCGCTGGCCGTGGCCTTCCTGGTGCCGTTCGTCGCGGTGTTCCTGATGCCGGGCGCGGTCGCGGGCGCCACGCTCCTCGCCCGCGAGCTGCTCGGCGAGGAGACCCGCGAAGGCGCGGAGACCCGCGAGGGCGCCGAGAACCCGGCTCCCGGCGACGCCCCGGCTCCCGGCACCGCCTCCCCTCACACCGCCGGACAGGACGGACGCCGGTGAAGGCCCCGTACGGCCCGTCCCCCGCACACCCCTGAACGCGGGCCGCCCCCCGGCCGGCTACCGCGCCGAGAAGCCGTACACCGTCTCCGAACGGAACACCTCGCCCGGCCGCAGCACCGTGCTCGGGAAGTCCGGCCGGTTCGGGGAGTCGGGGAAGTGCTGCGTCTCCAGCGCGATGCCGTGACCGGGCGCGAACGGCTCGCCCAGATGGTCCGCGGTGTACAGCTGGAGACCGGGCTCGGTGGTGGCCACCGTCAGCACCCGCCCGGAGGCCGGGTCGTACAGCTCGGCGACCTCCACGGCGGTGTCCGTCACGCCCTTGTCGAGGACGAGGTTGTGGTCGTGGCCCGAACCGACCTTGCGGGCCCGCCGGAAGTCGAGGTCCGTGCCCTCCACCCCGGCGGGCGGCCCCACCGGGATCAGGTCCGCGTCGACCGGGGTGAACCGTGACGCGGCGATCCGCAGCTCGTGACCGCCCGTGTGACCCGAGCCGCTCAGGTTGAAGTAGCTGTGGTTCGTGGGGTTCAGCACCGTCGGCGCGTCCGTGACCGCCTCGTACGCGATCCGCAGCGCCCCCGACGCGTCCAGCGCGTACGTCGCCGAGAACTCCACACGGCCCGGGAAGCCCTCCTCGCCGTGCGGGCTGACCCGGCTCAGCCGGACGCCGTGCTCCACCGGCTCCGCGTCCCACACCCGCTTGTCGAAGCCGCGCTCGCCGCCGTGCAGCGAGTTCGGCCCGTTGTTGGGCACCAGCGCGTACGTGCGTCCGTCCAGCGGGAAACGGCCGCCCGCGATCCGGTTGGCGTACCGCCCGACCAGTGCGCCGAAGTACGGCTCCGGGTGCGTCAGATAGCCCTCCAGGTCCGCGAACCCCAGCACCACGTCCGCGGTGCGCCCCTCCCGGTCCGGGATCTCCACCGACTGCACGATCCCGCCGTACGTCAGGACCCGCACCCGCACGCCGGCCCGCTCCAGGGTCCAGCGGTGGACCTGCGTGCCGTCGGAAAATGTGCCGAAGAGTTCGTTCATGTGCGGAACTCTAGGACACGCGTGCGGACCGCAGGGGGCCCGACGGTGCGTCAGGGCCGCTCCGAGGTGACGACGCGGTAGGCGATCTCCGCCAGCCGGGCCTGCCCGTCCACGCTCGGGTGGAACCAGTCCCAGCGGCTCAGCTGTCCGGTGCCGAACCGGAAGGCGTGCACCGCGCCGCCGTCGGTGCGGCACCTGCGGTCCTTCGCGCACACCTCCCGCAGCACCTCGTTGTAGGCGACCACCCGTTCGTGCACCGTGTTGCGCCGCTGTGTCGCCGCCGCGTCCACGGCGTCCGCGTCGCCCAGCATCGACGGGCAGACACCCAGCTTCCACACCTGCCTGCCCACCGGATCGGCGCGTCCCTCGGACCACAGCCGCTTCAGGTCCGGGATGCTCGCCACGAACACCTGTGCCCTGGGCAGTTTCTGACGCAGCGTGCGCATCGCCTCCTCGAACTGGGCCCGGAAATCGGCCACCGGGGTCATCGCGGCCGTCGAGGCGCGGCAGGCGTCGTTCGCCCCGACCATCACCGTCACCAGCTCCGGCCCACGCGCCGCCGCCCGCGTCACCTGCCCGGTCAGATCCGCCATCCGGGCCCCGGTGACCGCGTAGTTCCAGCTCCGCCCCGCGGCCCCCTCGGCGCCCAGCAGCCGTACGGCCAGACTGTCGACCTCGGCGCTGCTGCCGGTCGCCCAGGACACCTCGGGGCAGTCCGACAGGATCGTGCACGCGTCGAAGCCGCGCGTGATGGAGTCGCCCACCGCCGCGATCGACTCCGGGCTCGTGTCCCAGTCCGGGGTGGGCTTCGGGGACGGCCGCGCGGACCCGGTGCCGGACGGGCCGGCCGATTCCCCGCCCGCGGTGTCGCAGCCGGCCACGCCCAGCACGGCCGCGGCCAGCACGGCGAGCACGGCACGCGAACGGCGCCGCCGGTCCCGCGAACCCCGCCCGCAGTCCTGCCTCATGCCCGTACCGTCCCTCGCCTCGTGCCTCCACCGTTCTCAACCCGTGACACCGCGCCGGGGTTCCCGGGCCGGCGATGCGACGGCTCACACCCGTACAAGCGTCCTGCCGGGTGAAAGACAGGAGTTTCCCGGCACCGGGACCGACGGTACGTCACACTCCTTGCGCCGTCGCACGGTAGCCTCGCCCTCATGTGACCCGCCCGGTCATGCCCGTTCCACCCGTTCCGAGATGTCCCGCTCAGCCCGGAGGTTCCGGTGACGACCCGTGGAGTTCTGTACGTGCACTCCGCGCCGCGCGCGCTCTGCCCGCACGTCGAGTGGGCCGTCGCCGGGGTGCTCGGCACACGCGTCGCCCTCGACTGGATCCGGCAGCCCGCCGCTCCCGGCACCTGGCGCTCGGAGTTCTCCTGGCAGGGCCAGGCCGGCACCGCCTCCAAACTCGCCTCCGCACTGCGCGGGTGGCAGATGCTGCGCTTCGAGGTCACCGCGGACCCGTCCGCCGGCGCCGAGGGCGAGCGTTACAGCTGCACCCCCGACCTCGGCATCTTCCACGCCGTCACCGGCGTCCACGGCGACATCCTGATCCCCGAGGACCGGCTGCGCGCCGCTCTCGTCCGCTCCCAGGGCGGCGAGACCGACCTGGAGAAGGAGATCACCAAGCTCCTCGGCAAGCCCTGGGACGACGAACTGGAGCCGTTCCGGTACGCCGGCGAGGGCGCCCCGGTGCGCTGGCTGCACCAGGTGGTGTGACCCCGCCGCCTTCCCGGCTGCACGTGAGAGTGCCCCCACCGGCCGGTGGGGGCACTCTCACGTGTACGGGGACGTCGCTCAGACCGTCCGGAACGCCAGGACCACGTTGTGTCCGCCGAAGCCGAACGAGTCGTTCAGCGCGGCGATACGGCCCTCGGCCGGCAGCTTGCGGGCCTCGCCGCGCACGATGTCGGCGTTGGCCTCGGCCTCCGGGTCGAGGTTCTCGACGTTGATGGTCGGCGGCGCCACCCGGTGGTACAGGGCGAGCACGGTCGCGACGGACTCCACGCCGCCCGCGCCACCGAGGAGGTGACCGGTCATCGACTTGGTGCCGGAGACCGCGATGTGGTCCACGTCGTCGCCGAGGACCTTGCGCAGCGCCTTCAGCTCGGCGATGTCACCGGCCGGCGTCGAGGTGGCGTGCGCGTTGACGTGCACGATCTCCGCCGGGGCCAGGTCGGTGCGGTCCAGCAGGTGCTGCAGGGCGGCCGAGATGCCGCGGCCCTCGGGCTCCGGCTGCACGATGTCGTGGCTGTCGGCGGAGACGCCCTGGCCGACCGCCTCCGCGTAGACACGGGCACCGCGCTCGGCGGCGTGCTCGGCGGACTCCAGCACGAGGACGCCGGCGCCCTCGCCGAGGACGAAGCCGTCCCGGGCGGTGTCCCAGGGACGCGAGGCGCCCTGCGGGTCGTCGTTATTCTTGGACATCGCCATCATGTTGCCGAACGCGGCGATGGGCAGCGCGTGGATCGCCGCCTCCGTGCCGCCCGCGACGACGACGTCGGCACGGCCGGTGCGGATCATCTCGATGGCGTAGCCGATGGCCTCGGCGCCCGACGCGCAGGCGGACACCGGCGTGTGCACGCCCGCCCGGGCGCCCACGGCCAGGCCCACGTTGGCGGAGGGGCTGTTCGGCATCAGCATGGGCACGGTGTGCGGGGAGACGCGGCGGACGCCCTTCTCCTTGAGCACGTCGTACTGGTCCAGCAGGGTCGTCACGCCGCCGATGCCGGAGGCGATGACCGCACCCAGCCGGTCGGGGTCGACGGAACCGTCCTCACCGGCCTTGCCGGTGAAGCCGGCGTCCTTCCACGCCTCCTGGGCCGCGATCAGCGCGAACTGCGCCGAACGGTCCAGCCGGCGCGCCTGGGGCCGCGGGATGACCTCGGAGGGCTCCACGGCGACCGGGGCCGCGATGCGGACCGCCTGCTCGGCGGCCCACTCCTGCTCCAGGGGCCTGACGCCGGACCTGCCGGCCACCAGACCCTCCCAGGTAGAGGCTGCGTCGCCACCCAGCGGTGTGGTTGCGCCGATACCGGTGACGACCACGGTGCGATTGGTCGAGCTCACGGGAATTCTTTCTCCAACGGGATACGGATTCGTACGGCGCCACCGCCGGGTGGCGGGGCAGTCAGCCCTCAGGCGACGATCGGGGGATCAGGCCTGGTGCTTGAGGATGTACTCGGTCGCGTCACCGACCGTCTTGAGGTTCTTGACGTCCTCGTCGGGGATCTTGACGTCGAAACGCTCTTCGGCGGCGACGACGACCTCGACCATGGACAGCGAGTCGACGTCCAGGTCGTCGGTGAAGGACTTGTCCAGCTGGACGTCCTCAACCGGGATGCCGGCGATCTCGTTCACGATCTCGGCGAGACCGTCGACGATCTCCTTCTGAGTGGCGGCCATGGCGGCGCTCCTTCGTAGATGTTCCAGAGGGTGTGGCTCTTGTTCTCCGTCCCGGACCGCATGATCCGGCACGGAGTGCCTAGGGGAGAGTAACGACCGTCGCGGCGTAGACGAGACCCGCCCCGAAGCCGATGACGAGCGCGGTGTCGCCGCTCTTCGCCTCACCGGTCGCCAGGAGCCGCTCCATCGCGAGCGGGATCGAGGCGGCCGAGGTGTTGCCGGTGGTGCGGATGTCACGGGCGACCGTGACGTGCTCCGGCAGCTTCAGCGTCTTCACCATCGAGTCGATGATCCGCACGTTGGCCTGGTGCGGGATGAAGACGTCCAGGTCGTCCGGGCTGATTCCGGCCGCGTCCAGCGCCTGCTGGGCGACCTTCGCCATCTCGAACACGGCCCAGCGGAACACCGCCTGGCCCTCCTGCGTGATCGCAGGAAACTTCACGTTGCCCTCGCTGTCGAGGGGCAGTTGGGAGACGTCGCCCAGCCGGAAGCGGTCCCAGGGGACCGTCTGCTTGATCGTCTCGGACTTGTCGCCCTCCGAGCCCCACACGGTCGGGCCGATGGCCGGCTCCTGGGACGGGCCGACCACGACCGCGCCGGCGCCGTCGCCGAAGAGGAAGGCCGTGGCCCGGTCCTCCAGGTCGGTCAGGTCGGACAGCCGCTCCACGCCGATGACGAGCACGTACTCGGCGGAACCTTCCACCACCATGCCCTTGGCCAGCGTCAGCCCGTAGCCGAAGCCCGCGCAGCCCGCCGAGATGTCGAAGGCGGCGGCCTTCTGCGTGCCCAGCTTGTCCGCGATCTCCGTGGCGACGGCCGGGGTCTGGCTGAAGTGCGACACGGTCGAGACGACCACGGCGCCGATCTGCGAGGCGTCGATCCCGGCGTCCGCGATGGCCTTGCCGGAGGCCTCGATCGACATCGCCGCGACGGTCTCCTCGGGCGAGGCCCAGTGCCGCGTCTCGATGCCGGAGCGCGAGCGGATCCACTCGTCGGACGAGTCGATCTTCTCGAGGATCACCTCGTTGGGCACGACCCGGGTCGGGCGGTAGCCGCCCACGCCCAGGATGCGCGCGTACGGGGCGCCCTTGCTTGGCTTGATCTTCGGCATGCTCTCGGGCTCCTTGTCAGGCCTGCTCGGCGACGAGCGCGCGGGCCGCGTCGAGATCGGCGGGGGTCTTCAGGGCCAGCGTCCTCACGCCGGGCAGCGCGCGCTTGGCCAGGCCGGTCAGCGTGCCGCCGGGGCACACCTCGATCAGCGCGGTGACGCCGAGCTCCTCGAAGGTCTTCATGCACAGGTCCCAGCGGACCGGGTTGGCGACCTGGCCGACCAGCCGCTCCAGCACCTCGGTTCCGGTGGCGACGGTCCGCCCGTCCTTGTTGGAGACGTACGTCACCTCCGGGTCGGTCGGCGTGAGCGCCTTGGCGGCCTCGGCCAGCTTGTCCACCGCGGGGGCCATGTGGTGCGTGTGGAACGCGCCGGCCACCTTCAGCGGGACGACCCGGCGGACGCCCTCGGGCTTGTCCTCGTCCAGCGCGGCCAGCTGCTCCATGGTGCCGGCCGCGACGATCTGACCGGCGCCGTTCATGTTCGCCGGGGTCAGGCCGAGCTTCTCCAGGTGGGCCACGCTCACCTCCGGGTCGCCGCCGAGCAGCGCCGACATGCCGGTCTCGGTGACCGCGGCGGCCTCGGCCATGGCCAGGCCACGGCGGCGTACGAGGGTCAGCGCGGCGGTGTCGTCGAGGACGCCCGCGAAGGCGGCGGCGGTGATCTCACCGACACTGTGGCCCGCGACCGCGCCCGGCGAGATGTCACCGAGTGCCGCGGCGGACAGCAGTCCGGCGGCCACGAGCAGCGGCTGCGCCACGGCCGTGTCGCGGATCTCGTCCGCGTCGGCCTTCGTGCCGTAGTGGACGAGGTCGAGTCCGATGGCCTCGGACCACGCGGCGACGCGGTCGGCGGCGCCGGGGAGGTCGAGCCATTCAGTCAGGAAGCCGGGCGTCTGGGCGCCCTGGCCGGGAGCGACGAGTACGAGCACTCTCACACTCTCTCTTGAGGACGGCCATGACCGCCCGTGGGGACAAGGACGAAGAACACGAGGGGGTTTTGTGGACCCTCGACAAAATCCTAGAGTTGCGGATCTCCATCGGCCAGACGCCCCAGGATGAGCGCGATCCGCAGGGTGAACGCAGACCGTACATCAGAGGGCGACCAGCCGGTGACGTCAGTCACACGTCGGAGCCGGTAGCGCACGGTGTTCGGGTGAACGAAGAGCATCCGCGCGGCGCCTTCGAGACTGCTCGCCTGCTCCAGATAGACACTGAGCGTCTCCAGGAGCGCGGCCCCGGCCTCCTCCAGCGGTCTGTAGATCTCCTCCACCAGCTGCTCGCACGCGGACGGGTCTCCGGCGATCGCGCGCTCCGGCAGCAGATCGTCCGCCAGCACCGGCCGCGGGGCGTCCTGCCAGGCGGTGCACGCCTTGAGCCCGGCCGCGGCGGCCTGCGCGGACCGGGTCGCGGCCAGCAGGTCCGGCACCACCGGACCGGCCACCACCGGACCCTGCGCGAACGGCCCGATCAGCGACTTCGCCACGGCCAGCGGATTGTCGCTGCCGCCCGCGATCACCACCAGCCGGTCGCCGAGCACCCCGGTGAGCACCTGGAGCTTGGCGTGCCGGGCCGCGCGCCGGATCGCCTCCACGGTCAGCTCGGAGTCCCCGTCGGGCGCCGTGCCCAGCACCACGCACACGTGCTCGGGCGAGTTCCAGCCCAGGGCGGCGGCCCGGGACACCGCCCCCTCGTCGGCCTCGCCGCTGAGCACGGCGTTCACCACGAGGGACTCCAGCCGCGCGTCCCAGGCACCGCGTGCCTCGGCGGCCTGCGCGTACACCTGGGCCGTCGCGAAGGCGATCTCCCGCGCGTACACCAGCAGCGCCTCGCGCAGCACCGACTCGTCGCCGGGGGCCGCCACCTCGTCGATGGCCGACTCCATGACCTCGATGGTGGTGCGCACCATCTCCACGGTCTGCCGCAGCGTGATCGCCCGGGTCAGCTCGCGCGGCGCGGTGCCGAAGACGTCCGTCGAGATCGCCTGCGGGGCGTCCGGCTTCCGGAACCACTCGGTGAACGCGGCGATACCGGCCTGCGCGACCAGCCCGATCCAGGAACGGTTCTCCGGCGGCATCGCCCGGTACCACGGCAGCGTCTCGTCCATCCGCGCGATCGCCTGCGCGGCGAGCGACCCGGAGGACCGCTCCAGCCGCTTCAGGGTCGCGGTGTGCGGATGGACGGCGCGCGCGGTGGGCTCGGGCTTGCTGGTTTCGGGTTCGGGCACGGGACAAGACTGCCTTATCGGGACGGGCGTGCGTGCCGCCGGGGGCGGTGCCCGGCGCCCCCGGCCGCCCACCGGGACACGCGGCACCGGCGCTACGGTGGACGCCGTGATGGACGTACGGCGCGCCGACGAGCGCTACCAGGGCGGGGATCCGGCGGCCGGCATCGCGTCGCGGCACGCCTTCTCCTTCGGGCCCCACTACGACCCCGACAACCTGCGCTTCGGGGCGCTGATCGCCTGCAACGAGGAGCGTCTCGCCCCCGGCGCCGGCTTCGACGAGCATCCGCACAGCCACACCGAGATCGTCACGTGGGTGGTGGAGGGCGAGCTGACCCACCGGGACTCCACGGGCCGCGAGACGGTCGTCCGCGCCGGGGACGTGCAGCGCCTGAGCTCCGCGTCCGGCGTGCGGCACGTGGAACGCAACGGCGGCGACGTGCCCCTGACCTTCCTCCAGATGTGGCTCGCCCCGCTCGCACCGGGGGGCGAGCCGTCCTACGAGGTCGTCCGGGACCTCGCGGACCCCACCCCGTACGCCCTCCCGGAGGCGGGCGCGACGCTCCACGTACGCCGCCCGGCGGCGGGCGGGCGCACGCCGGTGCCTGCCGCGCCGTACGTCTACGTCCACGTCGTGCGCGGCGAGGTGACCCTGGACGGCGAGAGGCTGGCCCCGGGCGACGCGGCCCGGATCACGGACGGGGAGGGGACGGACGCGGTGGCGGTGTCCGACGCCGAACTGCTGCTGTGGGAGATGTCCTAGAGCTCCGCCAGCACCGCGTCCGTGAACGGCGGCCACGCCTCGACCGCCCACGCGCCGAAGGCGCGGTCGGTCAGGGCCACGCAGGCCGCGCCCGCGTCCGGGTCGATCCACAGGAACGTGCCCGACTGGCCGAAGTGGCCGAAGGTGCGGGGCGAGGACGAAGAGCCCGTCCAGTGCGGGGACTTGGCGTCGCGGATCTCGAAGCCGAGGCCCCAGTCGTTGGGGTTCTGGTGGCCGTAGCCCGGCAGCACGCCCTTGGTCCCCGGGTACTGGACGGTCATCGCCTCGGCGACCGTGCGCGGGTCCAGCAGGCGCGGCGCCTGCACCTCGGCGGCGAAGCGCAGCAGGTCCTCGACCGTGGACACCCCGTCCTTGGCGGGGGAGCCGTCCAGCGACGTCGACGTCATGCCGAGCGGCTCCAGCACCGCCTGCCGCGCGTACTCGGGGAACGGGATGTCCGTCGCCTTCGCGATGTGGTCGCCGAGCTGCTCGAAACCGGCGTTGGAGTACAGCCGGCGCTCCCCGGGCGGGGCGGTCGTCCGGTACTCGTCGAAGGCCAGGCCCGAGGTGTGCGCGAGCAGGTGACGGACCGTCGAACCGGGCGGCCCCGCGGGCTCGTCCAGCTCGATCGCGCCCTCCTCGTACGCGACGAGCGCCGCGTACGCCGCGAGCGGCTTGGTGACCGAGGCGAGGGGGAAGCGCCGCCCGACGGGCCCGTGCGTCCCCAGGGCCGTGCCGTCGGCGCGTACGACACCCGCCGCGGCGGTGGGGACCGGCCAGTTCTCGATCAGCGCGAGGCTCTTCAGCGACATGCCGTCGAGCCTAAGCGCTCACAGTGTCAGCTCCAGCAAGGGGTCCGGCCTCGGCCGGAAGCCCAGCGAGACGTACAGCGGCTCGGCCTGGGAGGAGGCGGTGAGACGGACCCGCCGGACGCCGTGCTCGCGGAACCACTCCAGCAGGGCCTCCATGCAGGCGCGCGCGTATCCGCGGCGGCGCGCCTCCGGGTCGGTGGCGACACTGAAGACGTAGCCGTCGACACCGAGCGGGTTGCGGGCGCCGCCGATGCGGTAGTCGAGGGTGCCGGCCACCAGGGACGCGAGCGCGCCCGGCCGTTCGGGGTGGTCGACGACGAACGCCGCGAAGGTGCCGTCCGGCTCGGCCAGTCTGCCGCGCAGCACCGGCAGGGACTCCGCGTGCCATGCCGTGGAGGGATCGGCCAGGGGCATCGAGTCGATCATCACCTGACGCAGACGCAGCACTTCCTCCGCGTCCCCGGGCAGCGCACGGCGTACGGGACTCATGCCGGGCATGCCAGCCAGCCGGGCGTCCCGCCTCACGCCGTTTTCCGCCCGCACACGCTTGCCTGGAGTGCACTCCAAGGTCATAGCGTGTGGAGCATGACGGTGATGCAGACCACGGCCGGGACCACCCTGCCGAACGCCACCAGAACAGACATCTGTGCCGCCCCGCCCCGGCGCCACCCGCGCCCCGACGGCCAGGACCGCTACACCATCAGCGAGGTCGCCGCCTTCACCGGACTGTCGGCCCACACCCTGCGCTGGTACGAGCGGATCGGCCTGATGCCCCACATCGACCGCTCGCACACCGGGCAGCGCCGCTACAGCAACCGCGACCTCGACTGGCTCGGCCTCGTCGGCAAGCTGCGCCTGACCGGTATGCCGGTCGCCGACATGGTCCGGTACGCGGAGCTGGTGCGCGCGGGGGAGCGCACCTACGCCGACCGGCGCGCACTGCTGGAGTCGACCCGCCGCGACGTCCTGGCGCGGATCGCCGAGCTCCAGGACACCCTCGCCGTGCTCGACCGCAAGATCGATTTCTACGGGGACGCGGAACGCGCCCGCGAAGGGGAGACGACCCGATGAACGACAGCAGGATCCCGACGGTACGGCTCGGCGACGGCGGCCCGGAGGCGGGCGTCCAGGGCCTCGGCTGCATGGGCATGAGCTTCGCCTACGGCCCCGCGGACGCGGAACAGTCCCGGGCGACCCTGGAGCGGGCGCTCGAACTGGGCGTCACGCTCTACGACACGGCCGACGCGTACGGCGACGGCGCGAACGAACGCTTCCTGTCCCCCTTCTTCAAGGCCCACCGCGACGAGGTCGTCATCGCGACCAAGTTCGGCCTGGCGATCCCGCCGGACGACCCGACGAAGCGGATCATCCGCAACGACGCGCCGTACGTCCGCCGGGCGGTCGAGGCCAGCCTGAGCCGCCTGGACGTCGACGTGATCGACCTGTACTACATGCACCGGCGCGACGTGGACGTGCCCATCGAGGAGACCGTCGCCGTCATGGCCGGCCTGGTCCGCGAGGGCAAGGTCAAGCACCTGGGCCTGAGCGAGGTGACGGGCGACGAACTGCGGGCGGCGCAGGCGGTGCACCCGATCGCCGCCGTGCAGTCGGAGTGGTCGCTGTTCAGCCGGGACATCGAGGCGGGCGTGGTGCCGGCCGCCCGCGAACTGGGCGTGGCGCTCGTCCCGTACTCGCCGCTCGGCCGGGGCTTCCTCACCGGCTCCTTCGCCGACGCCGACCGGGACCTGACGCCCGGTGACTTCCGCCGTCAGCAGCCCCGTTTCACCGGCGACAACGCGGCGGCCAACGCGGCCCTGCTGGAGCCGGTCCGCGCGGTCGCCGAGGCCCACGGCGCCACGCCCGGCCAGATCGCGCTGGCCTGGGCCCAGCAGCGGGCGGCGGTGCACGGCCTGCCGGTCGTCCCGATCCCGGGCACCCGCAGGCCGGCCCGGGTGGAGGAGAACACGGCGGCGGTGCGGATCGTCCTGACCGACGAGGAACTCGCCCTCCTGGAACCCCTCGCCGGCAAGGTCGCGGGCGACCGGTACGCGGACATGACGTTCACGTCGGCGGGACGTGAGTAGAGGCACCGGCGGAGCTCTGGTGCCGCGGCACTAGAGCTCCGCCAGCAGCTCCGCCTTCTTCGTGGAGAACTCCTCGTCCGTCACCAGCCCCGCCCGGTGCAGTTCCCCGAGGTGCCGGATCCGCTCGGCGATGTCGGCGGGGTCCCGCCGGGGCGCCGGCACCGGCACCGGTGTCCCGGCGCCCCGCTCCCGCACCGCGGCCAGCACCGCCGCCGCGAAGGGCAGCGACTCGTGCACGGGCCCGTACCCGAGGCCGAAGACGACGGACGCCGGGTCCTGGTCGGCCTGCGGGACGGCCGGGGTGCCGTCCCGCGGCAGCAGTCTCAGGTACCCGTCGAACACCTCGGGGGAGCGCCACTCCACCCCGCCCAGCTCCGCGACCGGGAAGCTCTGGTCGCCGGCCTTCCACTTCGCCGACGACGCGCCCGTCCAGAACCAGCGGAACGTCACCGTCGTACCGTCGAAGGACGCCTTCCCGTCGTACGCCTTGAACTGCAGCGGTGTCTCGGGCGCGGCCACCAGGAACCGCTCGGCCCGGCCGGGCCCGCTCAGCAGCCCGCGCAGCTCGTCGGCGTAGTACTCGGCGAGGGTCTCCCGCTCGGCGGGCAGCACCAGCCGGTACGGGTCGCAGCCCTCCTTGAGCTGCCCGTCCGCCGCATCCATCAGCGGGTCGGCGCCCGGGCGCGGCACGGCGCGCAGCACGACGGTGCCGCGTCTGCCGGGCGTCAGCGTCACCTCGGCGAGCGCCTCCAGCGGGACGCGGCGTTCCCCCAGCGCCTGGAACAGCTTGGGTGTTCGAATCCCCCGTTCGTAGCGGATGAGCACGGAGTCGGACTCGAACTCCCAGGCGGCATGAAATCCGGCCAGTACGTCACCCATGCGGCTCATCGTATGCGGCACCCGCTTCTTCGTCCCCTCTCCGCGCAAACCGGAGTTTCTGCTCCTCTACGCGCGTCCGGCCGCCGTTGCTGCGGACAAATCCGCCCGGCATGTGTCGTCCCCGCGGGCGCAGCCGACCGTGTGATACGCGCCGACGCCGATCCCGGCGAAGTTCTCGAGGCTCTCCGTGCCCGGCACGAAGTACCCGGCGTGTCCCCGGGCGCCCCGGGCCGACAGCACCCGCGCCCCGAAGGCCGGGGACACCGGGTCGGCGCCGTGGCCCAGCCCGCCGAGCTCCAGATGCGGCACGTCCTGGATCCAGTCGTCGGCGTCCCGCATCGACCAGACGCGGGCGGAGGTGCGCAGATGGGAGACCTTCTCGGCCCGCATGCCGGGGCTGCCGGCCACCGCTATGTCGCTCACCCGGGCGGGCAGCTCGTCGGCGGCCAGACCGCACACGACCGAGCCGTAGCTGTGGCAGAACAGCGCGACGGGCGCGTGGCCGGGCAGCGCCCGCACCAGCGCGTTCAGCCGGACGGCCCCGCGCTCGGCCCGGACCGCCGTGGCGGCCTCCATGCCGAGACCGCTGGGGGAGGTGTAGTCGGCCCAGGCGATCACCGCCGTCCGCGTGGCCGGGCTCGCCGCGCGTTCGGCCTCGTACAGCGCCTGGGCCATCCCGGCGGGTGCCGCGTACTTGCGGCTGGTGCGCTGGAAGGTGAGCAGCTCGGTGTCCACGCCGGGGACGACGACGGACACCCGGTCCGCGCGGGCCAGGTCGCCGAAGACCTCGGCGATCCGGCCCGGGCCCGCGGGGTCGAAGGCGAGGACGCGGCGGCCGGGGTCCAGCAACGACGCGTAGCGGTGGGCGCGGCGGCCCGCCTCGCGCTGCCCCGACGCGGAGAGACGCTTGTCGTGCATGCGCCGGCGTTCGACCGCGCGGGCCTCGCGCAGGGCGGCCCGGTTGGCCCGGTAGCGCAGCTCGGCCGGCGCGCCGTTCATGTTGCCGACGGCCAGCGGGTAGCGGCGGGCGAGGTCAGCCCGCTGCTGCTCGGTGAGCGAGGCGAAGAAACGGGCGAGGCGGGCGGGGGCGGACTGCGCGTCGGGCAGCCGGCGCCCGTCGATCCGGCCGTGCTCCCAGGCGGTCAGCGAGGCCTCGAGCGCCGTGGGTCCCCGCTGGTTGCGCAGGGCGGTCCAGCCGGTGGTCGCCAGCATCACGAACACCACGGCCAGGGCGAGCAGGACGCGCCAGAGGTTCAGTTGCGGAGAGGTGTCGAAGGAAGTCACTGGGAGGACACACTAGGAGAACGGCGGTGTCCCGCGTGGACCAAGTGGCACGGATCACGTTTCGGCCGTGTGCTACGGGGTTCTCCGCCAGGTCCCGCCGAGCGCCGGCTCCACCTGGTCGAAATACGCGGCCGTCAGGTCACGCAGGTCGGCGAGGCCGGCGTCGGGCCGCGCCGACCAGATCCGCTCGGTCACCCGCATCACCGCGCCGAAGACGGCCACGACCACCCGCGGCCGCGGGTCCGTGTCCACGCCGAGGCCCTCGCGCGCGGCGACGACGCGGGCGATCTCCTCCTCCAGCTCGTTGGCGCGGCGCAGATGGGCGGCGAGCAGCGCGGGCGTCGACTCGATCTCCCGGTAGAAGCGCATGTGCAGGTCGAGCGGCACCACCTGCTCGACGGCCTCGCCGATGGTGTCCCAGCTCTCCGCCAGGGCCCCGCGCAGCGCGTCCAGCGGTGCCTCGCCGGGCGGGCGGCGGCGTACGGCGTCGACGAAGTGCGACTCGGCGAGCCGCGCGACGAAGAACGCCGCCTCCTCCTTGGTCGCGAAGTAGCGGAAGAAGGTGCGCTGCGAGACGCCGGCGGCCCCGGCGATGTCGTCGACGGTCGTCTCCTCGTAGCCGCGCTCGGTGAACAGCTCGAGGGCGGTGCGCAGCAGCGTGTCCCGGGTGTGCTGCTTCCTGCGCTCGCGCAGGCCCGGAGGGGGAGTCTCCCGGGTGCCTCCCGCCGCCGGCGGCGTGTCCGCCGTGTTCACAAGGCGACTCCTCGTCTCCCGTTTCCGCAGTTCAGGCTACGTTCAGGCTATACGGGGACGACGGGTCGGCGACCGGCCGGTGAATTGGTTTGTCAACTGTCAGTCGCTGTCACTAGCCTCGAAGATATGACTAGTCAGACCACCATCGACAAGACGGAGCCGGGGGACGGACCACCCGCCCCGTCGGGTGCCACGCCCGCCCCGGGGCTGCGCGGGCACCCGTGGGTCACCCTCGTCACCGTCGCGGTCGGGGTCATGATGGTGGCCCTCGACGGCACCATCGTGGCGATCGCCAATCCGGCCATCAAGGACGATCTGCAGGCGACCCTCGCCGACGTGCAGTGGATCACCAACGCCTACTTCCTCGCCCTCGCGGTCTCCCTGATCACCGCGGGCAAGCTCGGCGACCGCTTCGGGCACCGGCAGACCTTCCTCATCGGCGTGGCCGGCTTCGCCGTCGCCTCCGGGGCGATCGGGCTGTCGAGCAGCATCGCCATGGTGGTGGCGTTCCGTGTCCTGCAGGGCCTGTTCGGCGCGCTGCTGATGCCGGCCGCGCTCGGACTGCTGCGGGCCACCTTCCCGGCCGAGAAGCTCAACATGGCCATCGGCATCTGGGGCATGGTCATCGGCGCCTCCACCGCGGGCGGCCCGATCCTCGGCGGTGTGCTGGTCGAGCACGTCAACTGGCAGTCGGTCTTCTTCATCAACGTGCCGGTCGGCGTCCTGGCGCTGGTCCTCGGCCTGCTGATCCTGCGCGACCACCGGGTGGAGAACGCGCCGCGCTCCTTCGACGTCCTCGGCATCGTCCTGCTCTCCGGTGCGATGTTCTGCCTGGTGTGGGCCCTCATCAAGGCGCCGGAATGGGGCTGGGGCGGCGGCGACACCTGGCTGTTCATCGCCGTCTCCGTCGTGGCCTTCGCCGCCTTCGCCTTCTGGGAGACGAAGGTGAAGGAGCCGCTGGTCCCGCTGGCGATGTTCCGTTCGGTGCCGCTGTCGGCGGGCGTGCTGCTGATGGTCCTGATGGCCATCGCCTTCATGGGCGGCCTGTTCTTCGTCACCTTCTACCTGCAGAACGTGCACGGCATGAGCCCGGTCGACGCCGGTCTGCACCTGCTCCCGCTCACCGGCATGATGATCGTCGGCTCGCCGTTGGCCGGCACGATGATCACCAAGGTCGGCCCGCGCGTCCCGCTCGCCGGCGGCATGGCCTGCACGGCGCTCGCCATGTACGGCATGTCGACGCTGGAGACGGACACCGGCAGCCTGGCGATGTCCCTCTGGTTCGCCCTGCTCGGTCTCGGCCTCGCGCCCGTCATGGTCGGCGCGACCGAGGTCATCGTCGGCAACGCGCCGATGGAGCTGTCCGGCGTGGCCGGCGGTCTCCAGCAGGCCGCGATGCAGATCGGCGGCAGCCTCGGCACGGCGGTGCTGGGCGCCGTCATGGCCTCCAAGGTCGACAGCGACCTGCCGGGCAACTGGACGGACGCGGGGCTCCCCGCGCTGACGCCGGAACAGCTCGGCCAGGCCTCCGAGGCGGTCCAGGCCGGCGCCGCCCCGGTCGCTCCGGGTACCCCGGCACCGCTCGCCGAGAAGATCACGGACGTCGCGCACGACACCTTCATCTCCGGTATGAGCCTGGCCTCGCTCGTCGCCGCGGGTGTCGCGGTGGTGGCGGTGCTGGTCGCCTTCCTCACCAAGCGCGGCGAGAACGCCGAGGCCGGTGCGGGCGTGGGCCACATCTGACGGTCCGTCCGCCCCCGCCGCCCGTTCGTCCATCAGGGTGACGAAAACGGCGAACCCTCCCCTGCGGAGGTCTCCACAGGTCACAGTGGGTCAGGTCCTCCGCAGGGCATGGGAGGTGGATGCTGCGGCGCGCTGCCGGAGGGGGGCAGCGCGCGGTCAGCACACCGCACAGGGATTGTCCACCCGTGTGCGGGTACTCGCACATCGACCCGAGATGAACCCGAACTCGGCAAGAGGTTCAGGGAGTTGATGATGGCGAGCTTCGGACACGGAACGCGCGGGAACCCTCGATCGCCCGGCCGGACGTGGTCGGAGACCGGGCCGGATCGCGCGACGCTCGGCATCATCGGAGTCGTCTGCGCGGTCGCGGGGTTCTTCGCGCTGGGCATCGTCCTCGGCCCCGCCGCGATCGTCTGCGGATGGCTCGCCATGGGGCGGAGCCGGGCGGGATCCCGCCCGGTGCCCGCGGTGGTCGCCCTCGCCCTGGGCGCCATCGACACGCTCCTGGCGATCATCTGGCTCGCCGGATCGGCCGGCATGGGCAACGGCATGCTCTGACCGGCCGGCGAGCCCGGCGGCAGGCACGGCAGGAGGAGGCCCCCGGCGGTGCCGGGGGACTCCTCCTGCCGTCTCGGCGGCCGTTCCGCGCTACGCGTCCCCGCCCGCGGGCCCCGGGTCGGCCGCCGTCACGTCCAGCAGCCGGTACCGGTCCACCGCCTGCTTCAGCACCGCCCGGTCGACCTTGCCCTCCCGCGCCAGCTCGCTCAGCACCGCCACCACGATCGACTCCGCGTCGATGTGGAAGAAGCGCCGCGCCGCACCGCGCGTGTCGGCGAAGCCCCAGCCGTCGGCGCCCAGCGACTGGTACGTCCCCGGCACCCACCGCGCGATCTGGTCCGGCACCGACCGCATCCAGTCGGACACCGCCACGAACGGCCCCTGCGCACCCGACAGCTTCCGCGTCACGTACGGCACCCGCTGCTCCTCCTCGGGGTGCAGCAGATTGTGCTCCTCGCACGCCACCGCCTCGCGCCGCAGCTCGTTCCACGAGGTCGCCGACCACACGTCGGCGCGTACGTTCCACTCCTCGGCGAGGATCCGCTGCGCCTCGACGGCCCACGGCACCGCGACGCCGGACGCCATGATCTGCGCCGGGATCACCCCGTCCGTGCCCTCGCTGAAGAGGTACACGCCCTTGAGGATGCCCTCGACGTCCACGTCCTCCGGCTCGGCCGGGTGCCGGATCGGCTCGTTGTAGACGGTGAGGTAGTAGAAGACGTCCTCGCCGTGCGGGTGCTGCTCGTCCCCGCCGTACATCCGGCGCAGGCCGTCCTCGACGATGTGCGCGATCTCGAAGCCGAAGGCCGGGTCGTACGCCACGCACGCCGGGTTCGTGGAGGCCAGCAGCTGTGAGTGGCCGTCCGCGTGCTGCAGGCCCTCACCGGTCAGCGTCGTACGGCCCGCGGTCGCGCCCAGCACGAAACCGCGCGCCAGCTGGTCGCCCATCTGCCAGAACTGGTCGCCGGTGCGCTGGAAACCGAACATCGAGTAGAAGACGTAGACCGGGATGAGCGGTTCGCCGTGCGTGGCGTAGGCCGAGCCGGCCGCGATCAGCGAGGCCGTGCAGCCGGCCTCCGAGATGCCGTCGTGCAGCATCTGCCCGTTCGGCGCCTCCTTGTAGGCGAGCAGCAGGTCCCGGTCCACCGACTCGTACTGCTGGCCGAGCGGGTTGTAGATCTTCGCACTCGGGAAGAAGGAATCCATGCCGAACGTGCGGTACTCGTCCGGCGCGATCAGCACGAAGCGCCTGCCGAGCTCCTTGTCCCGCATGAGGTCCTTGAGCAGCCGCACAAAGGCCATGGTCGTCGCGATGGACTGCTGACCCGACCCCTTCTTCACGGTCGCGTACGTCTGCTTGCCCGGCATCGGCAGGGGCTTGGAGCGCACCACACGGGTCGGCACATAGCCGCCGCAGCTCCTGCGGCGGTCGTGCATGTACTGGATCTCCTCCGTGTCCCGGCCCGGGTGGTAGTACGGCGGCGGACCGGACTCCAGCTCCTTGTCGGAGATCGGCAGGTGCAGCCGGTCGCGGAAGCGCTTGAGGTCGTCGACCGTCAGCTTCTTCATCTGGTGCGTGGCGTTGCGGCCCTCGAAGTTCGGCCCCAGCGTCCAGCCCTTGACCGTCTTGGCCAGGATGACCGTCGGCTGGCCCTTGTGCTCGACGGCCGCCTTGTAGGCCGCGTAGATCTTCCGGTGGTCGTGACCGCCGCGGCCCAGGTGGAGGATCTGGTCGTCGGTCATGTTCTCGACCATCGCGCGCAGCCGGTGGTCGTCGCCGAAGAAGTGCTCGCGGATGTAGGCGCCGGACTCGGTGGCGTAGGTCTGGAACTGGCCGTCCGGCGTGGTGTTCATCTTGTTGACCAGCACGCCGTCGCGGTCCTGGGCGAGCAGCGGGTCCCAGGTGCGGTCCCACACCAGCTTGATCACGTTCCAGCCGGCGCCCCGGAAGACCGACTCCAGCTCCTGGATGATCTTCCCGTTGCCGCGCACCGGGCCGTCCAGGCGCTGCAGGTTGCAGTTGACCACGAAGGTCAGGTTGTCCAGGCCCTCGCGGGCGGCGATGGACAGCTGGCCCAGCGACTCCGGCTCGTCCATCTCGCCGTCGCCGAGGAAGGCCCACACGTGCGACTTCGAGGTGTCGGCGATGCCGCGCGCGTGCATGTAACGGTTCATCCGCGCCTGGTAGATGGCGCCGATCGGCCCGAGGCCCATCGACACCGTCGGGAACTCCCAGAAGTCCGGCATCGACCGCGGGTGCGGGTAGGACGACAGCATGTACGGCGCCTTGGACTTCTCCTGCCGGAAGCCGTCCAGGTGCTGCTCGGTCAGCCGGTCCAGCAGGTAGGCGCGGGCGTAGATGCCCGGCGAGGCGTGCCCCTGGAAGAAGACCTGGTCGCCGCCGTCGCCCTCGTCCTTGCCGCGGAAGAAGTGGTTGAAGCCCACGTCGTACAGCGAGGCGGAGGAGGCGAAGGTGGCGATGTGACCGCCGACACCGATGCCGGGCCGCTGCGCGCGCGAGACCATCACCGCGGCGTTCCACCGGGTGGCGTTGAGGATCCTGCGCTCGATCTCCTCGTTGCCGGGGAAGAACGGCTCGTCCCTGGTGGCGATCGTGTTGACGTAGTCCGTGCTGCGCATCTCGGGCACGGCCACGCGCTTCTCGCGCGCCCGCTCGATGAGCCGCAGCATCAGATAGCGGGCCCGCTCCCGGCCCCGCTCGTCGACGGCGGCGTCCAGGGAGTCGAGCCACTCCCGGGTCTCCTCGGGGTCGAAGTCAGGAACCTGACTCGGCAGGCCGCCAATGATGATCGGATTGCGATCGGATGCGGAAGCCACGCTGTTCCTTCGCTGTCGGAGGGCCACTTCTGCCGGGTGTCTGCGCCGGTCCCCCATCGTGTACCTCGCGGAGCCAAACGTCATCTGTACCGTGGGGTAACCGGTTCTCCCCCGAGAACCGGGGGTACGTTCATTCGAATCTCGTACCCACGTGTGGTTCCCAAATACGCAAACGGGGCACAAGGGTGTGGTGTACGTCACCTTCGGCCGGGACGGTGGCGCTGAAGTTGCGGCGACACGGCCCGGATCGTCACCGTTTCGGCGGTCCCGGACGCCGGGTACTTGCGCGATCCGTCCCGCCCGTGTGGACTACGGCCAGGCTTCGCGCACGCGCGTGGCCGGGAAATTCATCGAAGACATGATCAGGAGGCAACCCGTGAGCGCGACCGCGGACCACGCGGAGGAGCGGACGAACCCTGCCGTCAGGCTGGGGTTCCAGCCCGGGCAGGTGGTCCAGGAGATCGGCTACGACGACGACGTCGACCAGGAGCTCCGCGAGGCCATCGAAGGTGCCGTCGAGGGCGAGCTGGTGGACGAGGACTACGAGGACGTGGCCGACGCCGTCGTGCTGTGGTTCCGTGACGAGGACGGCGACCTGACGGATGCGCTGGTGGATGCCACCACGTACATCGAGGAAGGCGGGGCGATCCTGCTCCTCACGCCGAAGACCGGCCGTCCTGGGTACGTCGAGGCCAGCGACATCTCCGAAGCCGCGACGACGGCCGGCCTGACGGCGGCCAAGAGCGTCAGCGTCGGCAAGGACTGGAGCGGCAGCCGGCTGGCGACGCCCAAGGCGGCCAAGTCGAAGCGGTAACCGCACCGGCACCGCACCCCGGTGCCGCACCGGCACCGCACCCCGGCTCCGGACGGACCGACCGCCGTCGGCCCGTCCGGAGCGGGCGACGGTCCCTGCGTAGGGTGTTCCCAGCGAACCACCCGTCGAAGGGACGAACAGGACCATGGCGATCCAGGTCGGCGACAAGGCCCCCGACTTCGAACTCAAGGACAACCACGGCGCGACCGTGAAGCTGTCCGACTTCCACGGACGGAAGAACGTCGTACTGCTCTTCTACCCGTTCGCCTTCACCGGCGTGTGCACCGGCGAGCTGTGCGAGGTCCGCGACAACCTGCCGCAGTTCTCCGACCGCGACACCCAGGTGCTCGCCGTCTCCAACGACTCCATCCACACCCTGCGCGTCTTCGCCGACCAGGAGGGCCTGGAGTACCCCCTGCTGTCCGACTTCTGGCCGCACGGCGACGTCTCGCGCGCCTACGGCGTCTTCGACGAGGACAAGGGGTGCGCCGTCCGCGGCACCTTCATCATCGACCGGGAGGGCGTCGTCCGCTGGACCGTCGTCAACGGCCTGCCGGACGCCCGTGACCTGACCGAGTACGTGAAGGCGCTCGACGCCCTCTGACCGACACCGTCGTCCACCGGCCGCAGGGACTGCGCCGGGCGGGAACCCGTCACTAGGATCGACTCGTTGATCCGACAGTCACCGCACGACATCCAACGCACTACGGGGCTCCCCGCCCCTGGACACCAAAGGGAGGACTCGTGGGAGTCAGCCTCAGCAAGGGCGGCAACGTATCGCTCACCAAGGAGGCCCCGGGACTGACCGCGGTCATCGTCGGTCTGGGCTGGGACGTCCGCACCACGACCGGCACCGACTTCGACCTCGACGCCAGCGCGCTGCTGCTGAACAGCGCCGGCAAGGTCGCCAGCGACGCGCACTTCGTCTTCTTCAACAACCTCAAGAGCCCGGACGGCTCCGTCGAGCACACCGGTGACAACCTCACGGGCGAGGGCGAGGGCGACGACGAGCAGATCAAGGTCGACCTGGCGAACGTCCCGGCGGACGTCGAGAAGATCGTCTTCCCGGTCTCGATCTACGACGCCGAGAACCGCCAGCAGTCCTTCGGCCAGGTCCGCAACGCGTTCATCCGCGTCGTCAACCAGGCCGGCGGCGCCGAGATCGCCCGCTACGACCTGTCCGAGGACGCCTCCACGGAGACCGCCATGGTCTTCGGCGAGCTCTACCGGCACGGCGCGGAGTGGAAGTTCCGGGCCATCGGCCAGGGCTACGCCTCCGGCCTGCGCGGCATCGCCCAGGACTTCGGCGTGAACGTCTGAACCACCCGAAACCTCCGAACCTCCGAGGCGACGGCCTCGACCGTCCGGCGCCGCACGTTTACGTGCGGCGCCGGACGCGCAGGAGAACCGAGAACCTTCACCCGGGGAGGGACCAGCACATGGGCGTCACTCTTGCCAAGGGGGGCAATGTCTCCCTGTCCAAGGCCGCACCGGACCTCACACAGGTCCTGGTCGGTCTCGGCTGGGACGCGCGTTCCACCACCGGCGCACCCTTCGACCTCGACGCGAGCGCCCTGCTGTGCGGCGGGGGCCGGGTGCTCGGTGACGAGTGGTTCGTCTTCTACAACCAGCTCAAGAGCCCGGACGGCTCCGTCGAGCACACCGGCGACAACCTCACCGGCGAGGGCGACGGCGACGACGAGTCGCTGCTCGTCGACCTCTCCCGGGTGCCCGCCCACTGCGACAGGATCGTCTTCCCGGTCTCGATCCACATGGCGGACGAGCGCGGCCAGACCTTCGGCCAGGTCAGCAACGCCTTCATCCGCGTGGTCAACCAGGCCGACGGCCAGGAGCTCGCCCGCTACGACCTCAGCGAGGACGCCTCCACGGAGACCGCGATGATCTTCGGCGAGCTCTACCGGTACCAGGGCGAGTGGAAGTTCCGTGCGGTGGGTCAGGGGTACGCGTCGGGGCTCCGCGGCATCGCTCTAGACTTCGGAGTCAACGTTTCGTAAAGCCGAGTACGGCGCGGGGGAGCCCCGTACACACAGGATTGGGTAGCCAGTGGTTCTGAAAACCTTCGGGTGGTCGTTCGCGGTCACCGCGCTCGGCCTGGTCGCGGCGATCTTCTACGGGGGGTGGACCGCCTTCGGAATCGTGGCGATCCTGTCCGTCCTGGAGATCTCGCTGTCCTTCGACAACGCGGTGGTCAACGCCGGGATCCTGAAGAAGATGAATGCCTTCTGGCAGAAGATCTTCCTCACCATCGGCATCCTGATCGCCGTGTTCGGCATGCGCCTGGTCTTCCCGGTCGTGATCGTCGCCGTCAGCGCCCAGCTCGGGCCGATCGAGGCCGTCGACCTCGCGCTCACCGACAAGAACCGCTACCAGGAACTGGTCACCGACGCCCACGCGTCGATCGCCGCCTTCGGCGGCATGTTCCTGCTGATGATCTTCCTGGACTTCATCTTCGAGGACCGCGACATCAAGTGGCTCACCTGGATCGAGCGGCCGCTGGCCAAGCTCGGCAAGGTGGACATGCTGTCGGCCTGCATCGCCCTGATCGTCCTGCTCATCACCTCGATGACCCTGGCCACCCACGCCCACCAGCACGGCGGCACCCACGCCGACAAGGCCGAGACGGTCCTGCTCTCCGGCGTCGCGGGCCTGATCACCTACATGATCGTCGGCGGTCTCTCCGGCTACTTCGAGGGCAAGCTCGAAGAGGAGGAGGAACGCGAGCACGAGGCCGAGGAGAAGGCCGCACGCGAGGGCAGGCCCAAGTCGGCCGTCGCCCTGGCCGGCAAGGCCGCGTTCTTCATGTTCCTCTACCTGGAGGTCCTGGACGCCTCCTTCTCCTTCGACGGCGTCATCGGCGCCTTCGCCATCACCAACGACATCGTCCTGATGGCCCTGGGCCTCGGCATCGGCGCCATGTACGTGCGGTCCCTGACCGTCTACCTGGTCCGCGAGGGCACCCTGGACGACTACGTCTACCTGGAGCACGGCGCGCACTACGCCATCGGCGCCCTCGCCGCCCTCCTCCTGGTCACCATCCGCTACGAGATCAACGAGATCGTCACCGGCCTCATCGGCGTGATCCTCATCGGCGCCTCCTTCTGGTCCTCCGTGCGCCGCAACAAGCGGCTCGCCGCGGCCGGGGAACCGGGCGGCGGCGAGAAGACGGAGGTCGCCTCCGGGGTGTGACACCCTGACGGACCCGGGCCGGTGCGCCCCCGGTGCGCCCACGCCACCGGTGTGCACCGGTACCGGATGAGGGAACGCTCTGTGCGGGGCGGCCGTCGAGGACGACTCCTCGGGGCCGCCCCGTCGGCGGTGACGTGAAGGTGGGGGCGGGAATGGGCTTCTTGGACGGGCTGTGGCGCGGCCGTGAGAACGACTTCGACTCGGGCAGCGCGGCCACCAACGCCATCGAGCTGACCAAACGGCGCAGCCAGGTCTCCCTGACCAGACAGGGAGCGGCCTCCGGCCATCTGCGGGTCAATCTCGCCTGGCGGATGCGGACCTCGGACATCATGGGCACGCAGCGCGAGAGCCTGCTGCGGCACCCCTTCAGGGCGCTCAAGCCCCCCGAGGTCGTCGGCCACAGCCAGAGCATGGTCAACGTGGACCTCGACCTCGGCTGCCTCTACGAGCTCCAGGACGGCAGCCGCGGCGTCGTCCAGCCGCTCGGCGGCCACCTCGGCGACATCAACGGCCCGCCGTACGTCAAGCTCAGCGGCGACGACCGGTTCGGCTCGGCCTCCGGCGAGACGCTCTACATCAATCTCGACCACGCCGACGCCGTCAAACGCCTGCTGCTCTTCGCGTACATCTACGACCAGACGCCCGCCTTCGACCGCACGCACGCCGTCGTCACGCTCTACCCGAGCAACGGCCCCCGCATCGAGATAGGCCTCGACGAGCGCCAGCCGCAGGCCCGCTCCTGCGCCGTGGTGATGATCGAGAACGTCAAGGGCGAGATCGTGGTGCGCCGCGAGGTGAAGTTCGTCTACGGCTTCCAGGGGGAGCTGGACCGGCTCTACGGGTGGGGGCTGCAGTGGGGGCGGGGCTACAAGACCAAGGCACAGCGCTGAGCGCCGGCCCGGTTCAGCCCGGTTCGGTGCGGTCCGGCCTGAGAGGGGCGGCTACCGCCCGATGAACTGCGGTCCCTGCGGCGGAAGCCGGAAGTCCGGGTCGGGTACCGCGGTGACCGGCGGCGGGTAGCCGTAGCCGGACTGCGCACCGGGCGCCCCCGCGGTGGCGGGGGGTGCCTGCGGATACCCGTAGGCGGGCCGTGCGGGCGGCTGCGGAAAGCCGTGGGCGGCGGGCGGTGCCGTCGTCGCCGGCGGCTGCTGCGGATAGCCGTAGGCCGGCTGGGCGGGCACTCCGGCGGGCTGCTCGGGCGGCAGCGGGGGCGACACCTCGGGCGCGGGCGGGGCGGGCGGCAGCGGCGGGACCGGCAGCGGCTGCACGGCCGTCGGCTCCTCGGGACCGACCGCCGGCCGGTCGGGCGCGGACACGGCGGGGGCCTGCGCGGACGGTACCGGTGCGGGTGCGGCCTCCGGGTCCTCGGCCGCCTCGGACTCGTCCACCGAGATCCCGAAGTCCGTCGCCAGGCCCTTCAGCCCGTTGGAGTAGCCCTCGCCGAGCGCCCGGAACTTCCAGCCCTCCCCGCGCCGGTACAGCTCACCGCAGATCAGCGCCGTCTCCTGGCCCGTCTCCGGCTTGATGTCGAAGTACGCCAGCGGCTCGCTGTCCGCGGCCGCGGCGTCGTACAGCAGGATGCGCAGCGCGCGCACGCGGTCGAAGGTGACGCCGTCCGCCGAGGCGACCAGGAGGATGCGGTCCACCGCGGACTCGACGCCGGCGAGGTCTGTCTGGATCGTGTCGGTCAGGCCCTCGGGTACGCGCTTCTTGCCGAGCCGCCAGACCTGCCCGCCCGGATGCCGGGGCTGGTTGTAGAAGACGAAGTCCTCGTCGGAGCGCACGCGGCCGTCGGGCCCCAGGAGCAGCGCGGAGGCGTCGACGTCGGGGACCCCCTGCCCGGGGGACCAGCGCAGCACGGCGCGTACCGTGGTGGTTTGCAGCGGGACGTTCGACCCCTTCAGCATCGCGTGCGTCATGCCGTCATCCTGCCTTCTCGGTCCTGGTCACGACAATGCGGGGGCGGGGTACCCGGACCGTGTCCGCGCGGCCCCGGCCGCGCGCCGCCGACACGGCGGGGTAACCGGGTTTTCATGCCCGGTGGGAACCACCGACACGAACGCGTACGTACTATTACCGGCCACCTCGGACAGCTCTCAGGCCGCCCAGACACCACGGGGGAGTTATTCATGCGTCACTTCGGGCACATCGCCCCTGAGGTGCGTCAGCGCCTCTTCCACCAGGAGCCCTGCGAGTTCACCGCCGACTCCCCGGCCCGGCTGCTGTCCGCGGCCCTCGGCGCCACCCTCTACAGCCCGGCCACCCGGCCGCGTCTCGCCGAGGACATCGTCAAGCAGGGCGCGCGCGGCGTGGTGTCGATGGTGCTGTGCCTGGAGGACTCGATCGACGACGCCGACGTGGAGGCCGGCGAGGAGAACCTCGTCCGCCAGCTCACGGACCTGGCGGACCTCCCCCAAGCTCCCGGCTCCGCTCGAGCAGGGGGGACCCCCAACGACGCGGACGTCCCGCTGCTGTTCATCCGGGTCCGCACCCCCGAGCAGATATCCGGCCTCGTCCGGCGGCTGGGCCCGGCCGTGCGGCTGCTGTCCGGATTCGTGCTGCCGAAGTTCACCGAGACACGCGGCGTGCCCTTCCTGGAGGCGCTCACCGCCGCCGAGGCGACGAGCGGCCGGCGCCTGTTCGCCATGCCGGTGCTGGAGTCGCCCGACCTGCTCTACCGCGAGTCCCGCGTGCAGACGCTGGAAGGCATCTTCCGCGCCGTCGACAAGTACCGCGACCGCATCCTCGCCCTGCGCCTCGGAGTGACCGACTTCTGCTCCTCCTACGGACTGCGCCGGGCCCCCGACATGACGGCCTACGACGTCCAGATCGTCGCCTCCGTGATCGCCGACGTGGTGAACATGCTCGGCCGGGCCGACGGCACCGGGTTCACGGTGACCGGGCCGGTCTGGGAGTACTTCCGGGTGCAGGAGAGGATGTTCAAACCGCAGCTGCGGCAGAGCCCCTTCCTGGAGGTGCAGGCCACGGAGCTGCGCCAGAAGCTGATCGAGCACTCCATGGACGGCCTGCTGAGGGAGATCTCCCTGGACCGGGCCAACGGCCTGCTCGGCAAGACCTGCATCCACCCCTCGCACGTGCTGCCGGTGCACGCCCTGTCCGTGGTCAGCCGCGAGGAGTTCAGCGACGCCCAGGACATCCTGCGCCCCGAGCGCGGCGGCGGGGGCGTGCTGCGGTCGGCGTACACGAACAAGATGAACGAGGTGAAGCCGCACCGCGCATGGGCCGAGCGGACCCTGCTGCGCGCCGAGGCGTTCGGCGTGGCCAACGAGGACATCGGCTTCGTGGAACTCCTCGCCGCCGGCCTGTCCGACTGAACACACCGGACTGTCCGGCCCGTCCGGTCGGTCCGTCCGGCCCGTCCGGGCGATCCGTCCGACCTGTCTGACGCAGATCTCTTCGTCCTGTCCGACCGAACGCAAGGAACACATGAACGACGCAGTGGGCCATGGGAGGCACGAGCGGATGAGCGAGGGACCGCGGACCGAAGGGCACGACGGGGTCTGGTCCGGCAGCTGGGTCGCCGAGCGGCTCGGTGTCGAACTCGCCGGCGACGACACGCTCAGGGGCATGCTGGGACTCGCCCTGCGCCGCAACCCCAAGCGCGCCCACCTGCTCGTGTCCCACGTGCTCGGCAAGCACGTCCCGCAGTCCCCGTCCGTCGTGTACGGCCACGGTCTCGCCCTCGGCCGCCGCGTCCGCGGCCTGCTGGGCGCCGAGGAGGCGGGCAGGGCCGTGGTCCTCGGCTACGCGGAGACCGCCACCGGCCTCGGCCACTCGGTCGCCGACGGCCTGGGCGACGCCCCCTGCCTGCATTCCACGCGCCGCCCGGTCGCCGGGGTCGCCCGCGCGGGCGGCTTCGAGGAGTCCCACTCGCACGCCACCTCCCACCTGCTGCTGCCCGAGGACCCGGCGCTGCTGGCCGGCGACGGGCCGCTGGTCCTGGTCGACGACGAGTTCTCCACCGGCAACACCGTCCTGAACACGATCAGCGCCCTGCACGAGCGCTACCCGCGGCGCCGGTACGTCGTCGTGGCCCTGGTCGACATGCGCTCGCCCGCCGACGCCGGACGGCTCGAGGACTTCGCCCGCGAGATCGGCGCCCGCGTCGACCTGGTCGCCGCCGCCTCGGGCACGGTGCGTCTGCCGGCGGACGTCCTGGAGCGCGGGCAGGCGCTGGTCGCCCGCCACGAGGCGGAGACCGCCGCCGCGAGCGGTGCCGCCGAGGCGGAGAGCACGGTCGCGGCCGGCACCGTGACCCGGGTCGGGCTGGACTGGCCGGCCGGGGTGCCCGACGGCGGGCGGCACGGCTTCACGCCCGCGCAGCGCGACCGGCTCGAGGCCGCCCTGCCCGGCATGGCCGCCCGGATCGCCGGGGCGCTGCCCGCCGGCGCCCGCCGCGTGCTCGTCCTCGGCTTCGAGGAGCTGATGTACGCCCCGCTGCGCCTGGCCTGCGAGCTGGAGCGGACCACCGGCGCCGAGGTGCGCTTCTCCACCACCACCCGCTCTCCCGTCCTCGCCGTCGACGACCCCGGGTACGCGATACGCACCCGCCTGGTCTTCCCCGCGCACGACGACCCGGCCGACGGCCCCGGCGAGCGCTACGCCTACAACGTCGCGGGGGCCGGCTTCGACGCCGTCGTCGCCGTCGTCGACTCGGCCGCCGACACCCCCGCGCTGCACGCGCCCGACGGCCTGACGGCCCGGCTCGCCGCCCACACGCCGCACGTCCTGCTCGCGGTCGTCCCGTCCTACGTCCCCGGCCCGTCAAGGTCCCCGCACGCCTCCGAAAGGCCCTCCATGCTGCCCGAGCCCCTGCGCGGCCCCGCCTTCTCCTCGTACGCCCCCGACGAGGTCGGCTGGCTGCTCCAGGACCTGTCGGACGTGACGCTGGAGGCGCCGACCGAGGAGCGCGAGGAGGCGATCCAGAGCGGCGGCGCGCACTACGCCGAGTCGCTGCCCGTGGAGTACCAGCCCAGCGAGCAGTACCAGGAGCTGTTCCACGCCGCGCTGGAGACGTCCGCCGCCCGCCTGGCCCGTGCCGTCGGCGCCGTCACCGAGGTCGTGCTCACCGAGCGGTCTTCCCGCCCCGTCCTGGTCTCCCTCGCCCGCGCGGGCACACCCGTCGGCATCCTGATGCGCCGCTGGGCGCGGTTCCGTCATGGTCTCGACCTTCCGCACTACGCGGTGTCGATCGTCCGGGGCCGCGGCATCGACGCCAACGCGCTGCGCCGGCTGGCCGCCGACCACGACCCCGCCGACGTCGTCTTCGTCGACGGCTGGACCGGCAAGGGCGCCATCACCCGTGAACTCGCCGCCGCCCTGCGCGACTTCGAGGCCTCCGACGGCATCACCGGCTTCGACCCGGAGATCGCCGTCCTCGCCGACCCCGGCTCCTGCGTACGCACCTACGGCACCCGCGACGACTTCCTCATCCCGTCCGCCTGCCTCAACTCCACCGTCTCCGGCCTGATATCGCGCACCGTGCTCCGCGCCGACCTGGTCGGCCCGCACGACTACCACGGCGCCAAGTTCTACCGCGAACTCGCCGGCGCCGACCTGTCGGTGGCTTTCCTGGACGCCGTCTCCGCCCGCTTCCCGGAGGTCGCGGGCACCGTCGACGCCCAGGCCAAGGAACTCCTCGCCGCCGACCGCACCCCCACCTGGGAGGGCTGGGCCGCCGTCGAGCGGATCAGCGAGGAGTACGGCATCCACGACGTCAACCTCGTCAAGCCCGGCGTCGGCGAGACCACCCGCGTGATGCTGCGCCGGGTGCCCTGGAAGGTGCTGGCCCGGACCGGCGCGGGCGCCGACCTGGACCACGTGCGGCTGCTGGCCGAGCAGCGCGGCGTGCCCGTGGAGGAGGTCGACGGCCTGCCCTACACCTGCGTCGGGCTGATCCACCCCAGGTACACGCGCGGCGCGACCGGCGCCGACGGCAGGGCGGTGACGGCCTGATGCCGCTGCTCGTCGCGAGCGACCTCGACCGCACGCTCATCTACTCCGCCGCCGCCCTCGGGCTCACCATGCCCGACCCGCTGGCACCCCGGCTGCTGTGCGTGGAGGTCTACGAGAGCAGACCCCTGTCCTACATGACCGAGACGGCCGCGCAGCTGCTGACCGACCTCGGCGACACGGCGGTCTTCGTCCCCACCACCACCCGGACCCGCGAGCAGTACCGGAGGATCAGCCTGCCCGGACCCCCGCCGAAGTACGCGATCTGCGCCAACGGCGGTCACCTGCTGGTGGACGGTGCCACTGACCCCGACTGGCACGCACAGGTGACGGCGCGGCTGGCCGACGAGTGCGCCCCGCTGGACGAGATCGGCGACCACCTCATGAGCACCGCCGACCCGGTGTGGGTGCGCAAGCAGCGGATCGCCGAGGACCTGTTCGCCTACCTCGTCGTCGAGCGCGAACTGCTGCCCGAGGACTGGGTGAAGGAACTCGCCGTCTGGGCGGGGAACCGCGGCTGGACCGTCTCCCTCCAGGGCCGCAAGATCTACGTGGTCCCCGAGCCGCTCACCAAGAGCGCCGCGGTCCGGGAGGTCGCCCGCCGCACCGGCGCCGAACTCACCCTCGCCGCCGGCGACTCCCTCCTCGACGCGGACCTGCTGCTGGCCGCGGACCGGGGGTGGCGTCCCGGCCACGGCGAGCTGGCGGACTCCGGCTGGACGGCACCGGCGATCGAGGCGCTGCCCCAGCGCGGGGTGCTGGCGGGGGAGCGGATCCTGCGCGAGTTCGTCACGGCGGCACGCCGGGGGCGTTAGGGCCTGTCGTGCGGAGGGCGGTCTTCAGCGGCGGCCGGCTCTGTCACGGCCGGCTCCGCGGCGGCTGCCGCGGCCCGGGCGCAGCAGGCGCAGGAGCACGAAGGCGATCACGGCCAGCGCGGCGGCGCCGAGCACGACCTTCGAGTACGCGGAGACGACGGTGCTGACCTGGGTCCAGTTGTCGCCGAGGAAGTAGCCGGCCAGCACGAAGGCGGTGTTCCAGATCGCGCTGCCCGCCGTGGTCAGCGCCGTGAACACCGGCAGCGGCATGCGTTCCACGCCCGCCGGGACGGAGATCAGGGAACGGAAGACGGGAAGCATCCGGCCGAAGAACACGGCCTTCGTGCCGTGCCGGCGGAACCACTCCTCGGTCCGTTCGATGTCCGAGACCTTCACCAGCGGCAGCCGGGCCGCCACGGCGACGGTCCGTTCCCTGCCGAGGAGCGCCCCGATGCCGTACAGCGCGAGGGCGCCCACGACCGAGCCGGCGATGGTCCACACGAGCGCGGCCACCAGGCTCATGCTGCCGGTGCTGGCGGCGAAGCCGGCCAGCGGCAGGATGACCTCGCTCGGGATCGGCGGGAAGAGGTTCTCCAGGGCGACGGCCAGCCCGGCTCCGGGCGCGCCGAGGGTGTCCATCAGGTCGCTGATCCACTGGGGCGCCCCGCCCGCCGGCTCCGCCGCGTTGACTGCCATGTCTCCACGCTAGGCGGACGAACCTGAAGACTTCCTGAGCAGCAGCAGCGGTAGCGGCAGCGGCGGACCCCCGGCACCCCGGCGCCCTGGCGTCAGGGGTCAGCCGCAGCAGCCTCCGCCGCAGCAGCCGCCACCACCGCCACCGCCGCCCGCGCGGGGCGCCGGGGCCGGTGCGGAGGAGGAGCCGCCGACCGCGACCGTCGACAGCAGTTTCACCGTGTCCTCGTGGCCCGCCGGGCAGGGCGCGGGGGCGGAGGACTCGGCCATGGGACGGCTCAGTTCGAAGGTGTCGCCGCAGCTGCGGCAGCGGTACTCGTAGCGAGGCATGCGCACAGGTTAACCGGCGGCCGCGGGCGGTGGCCCCGGTCGCCGGGAGGGCCGTCAGTGCCCGCTGCCGCGTTCCTCGCGGATCTGCGTCACCACGCGGGCGACGGTCCGCCGGACCGCTTCCGTCTCCATGAGGAAGTGCCAGTAGTCGGGGTGCCGGCCCTCGAGAGTGCCGATGGCGCGTTCCAGCCGGGCCACGGCGTCGTCCAGCGGGCGCGCGTGCCGGGGGTCGGGGGTGTTGCGGCCGGCCATGGCGAGGCGCTGGGCGTCCCGGATGGCGAAACGGGTGCGTTCGATCTCCTGCCGCGGGTCCTTCTGCACGGCGTCGAGCCGCCGCAGCCGGTCGCCTGCGGCGGAGACGGCCTCGTCGGTGTCGTTCAGCAGCGCCCGCACCGTCGACAGCAGGGCGGTGGCGTCCGGCCAGCGCTGCTCGTCGCGGGCGGTCTGCGCCTCGGCGAGCTTGCGCTCGGCCTGCCGTACGGCTTCGGTGGCCTGGTCGGGCACGTGCTGGAGGTCCTGCCAGCAGGCGACGGTGAACCGCCGCCGCAGCTCGCTGAGCACCGGTTCGACCTGCTCGGTGCGGGTGGTGAGGGCCTGGGCGCGGGTGCGCAGGGAGACCAGCCGGTGGTCGGTCTCGGCGGCGCGCTCCGGCAGCCGTTCCGCCTCGGCGCGGACCGCCTCCGCTTCCCGGGTGACCCGTTCGGCCCGCTCCAGGGTCCCCGGCACGCCGTGCTGCCCGGCGCCCTGGTTGAGCCGGGTCAGCTCCGGGCCGAGGGCGGCGAGGCGGGCGGCGAGGGCGTCGGCCTTCAGACCGGCGCCCCGCGCGGCGTCCAGGGCCTCGGAGGCGGCGCGCAGGGTCTGCCGGGCGCGTTCGACGGCGGGGGCGAGGCGGGCGAGCTGGGTCTCGGCCTTGCCGAGCAGCGGGCCGAGCCCCTGGGCGAAGCTGTCCAGTTCCCGCCTGACCCGGATCAGCTCGTCCTTGGCGGCGGTCAGTTCGGTGCGGGCGCGGGAGGCGGCCGAGGCCTCCAGGTCGTCCCGGTCCAGGTCGTGCGCGTCGACGGCGCCGATGTACCGGCCGCTGACCTCGTCGATGCGCCGGCCCAGCGCCGCGAAGTGGTCGACGGCGCGCTGTGCGGCGGGGGAGGAGTCGACGGCCGCGATCGTCTCGACGGAGATCCTCAGGTCCCGCTGGGCGGTGTCCAGTTCGTAGAAGGCGGCCGCGGCGGCGTCCTTCGCGGCCTGCGCCTCGGCCCGCTGGCTCTCGGCCCGGCCGCCGAACCAGCGCCGGGTGCCACCGCCGGCGAACGCGGCGGGCACCGCGAGCACGGCGACCAGCGGCAGGCCCAGCAGGGCGAGGGTGTCCCGGAGCGCGCCGGGCGGGCGGCGCCGCGGGGTCCGGTGCGGCGGGCGCTGCGCGCGCGGCACCATCGGCGAGTACGGCTGCGATGGTGTCGCCGTCACATCCCTCTCCCGTGTCGTCCGTCCTGCCCGGATTCATTGTCCCACCCGGTAGGGACGAACACACGGGCCGGTCAGTTCGCCGTCCGGACCGTGACTTTGCCGTCCCGGGTGCGGGCGTTCACCACGTGGGGACTCGTGTCGTCCTTCGGCACGGACACGCGGACCGCCCCGTCGTCGCTCTTCGCGGACACCTTGTACGTGGCCCGGGGCAGGTCGACCGTGACGGAGCCGTCGTCGCTGCGGGTGTCCACCAGCTCGGGGACGGCCCCCAGTTCGAGGCGGACCGAGCCGTCCTCGGTGGAGGCGTCGATCCGGGGCGAGGACACCTGTGCGCGCAGTGATCCGTCGTCGCTGTGCAGTGTCAGCGGCCCGGTGGTGTCGCTGACGCGCACGGACCCGTCGGCCGTGCGGATGTCCAGGGCGTCCCGGAAGCCCCGTGCCCGGACGCTGCCGTCGTCGGTCCGCACCGTGACGGTGACGCCGCGGGGCACCTCCACGCGGTGCCTGGTCGCGCAGTCGGCGAACAGGCCGGAGCAGCGGGTGCGCAGCTTCAGCCGGTCGCCGTCCATGCTCCAGGTCACCTCGGGGCCGGAGCCGAGGGCGACCGAGCCCTGGAACCACCGGTCCACCTCGACCTCGCCGGGCGCGTTGCCGTCGGCGGCGACGATCTCCAGCGCGGAGTCGTCGGCGTCGACGGTGAGGGTGGTGCCCCGGAGGGCGAAGGACCGGTGATCGGGGTCCTTGTCCTCCTCGGCGGAGGAGCAGGCGCCGAGCCCCGCGACGAGGAGGGCGACGGTGCCGGCGGCGGCGAGCGCGCGGACCGGAAGGATGCGGCGGGTCATGACGGTTTCCCCCAGGGGCGGACGGCGAGGTGCCGCGCGGGCGGGCCCGTGGAGCGGGCCCGGTGCGGCGAGGTTCTCCGACCGTACGGAGGCGCGGCTCCCGGCGGGATCCGGGCCGCCACCGGATCCGGGGTGGGGGAAACCCGAGGCCGTGGATGCGGCTCACCACACGTTTGCCGGACCGGGCCCCGGGCAATGTAGGCTGTCGACTCGTCCCGGGTGCGTAGCTCAGGGGTAGAGCGCCTGCCTTACAAGCAGGATGTCGGCGGTTCGAAACCGTCCGCGCCCACCGGGACCGGCACGCGCGTCGGCGCGTACACCGGTCGAGAGGCCCCCGGAGAGTGTCCGGGGGCCTCTCGCGTTCCCGTTGTTCCGTCTCTGTTCTCGCCGTTCTGTTCCTGCCGTGCGTCTCTACGAGCCCTGGCCCGGCGGGCTGCCCTCGTCGGCGCCGGGCGGGGTCTCGTGGACGTGCTTCAGCTTCGTGCGCGCGTCGACGAGGTCGGGACCGGTGATCCCGGACCAGTAGTGGTGGGTGCTGACGAAGACGGCGAGCTCGCGCTCGCGTCGCCGGAGCTTCTCCACCTCGGCCTGTTCGTCCGCCGACCAGCCGGGGGACGCGGGGCGCTCGACCTTGCGCCAGCCGTTGTCGTCACTGAACCCGTCCAGCGGCTCGACGGACCACGGGAGCCTCTTCAACAGGGCCGACAACTCGGCCCTGACCTGATGCAGTTCCTCCTGGCCGGCGAGGAGGTCACTGGGAAAATCATAGGTCGTAGCCACATCCCAATGATACGCCTGTTCGATTCTGAGCCGCGCGTTCCCGTCCGGTGGTTCACGCGAACGAGTGTCTTCCGGGCGGGAGTTCGCATGCGGGCGCACCCGGGCGGGAGTCCACGTGCGGCCGAACGGCCCCCGCGCGGCCCCGCGGGGAGCAGACTGGAGGCATGTGCCGCAGCATCAGGACGCTTCGCCCGCCCGCGCTGGCTGAGGAGGCCACCGGGGACGAGATCAGGGCCGCCGCCCTGCAGTACGTGCGGAAGGTGTCCGGGTTCAGGGCGCCGGCCGCGCACAACCGGGAGGTGTTCGAACAGGCGGTGGAGGCCGTCGCCGCCGCCACGGCCGAACTCCTGGCCGGCCTGGAGGTGCGGGGAGGCGCCGGCGCCCGGCGGGCGGAGTGACACCGCAGCCGTGACCGGCCTTCCGGGGGACCGCTACGGCGCCTCGCCGGCCTGCGGCCGGCGGCGCATCAGGAACGCCGCTCCCGCCCCCGCGCCGAAGAGGGCGAGCAGGGACACGCCCGTCGCCAGCCAGCTCGCGCCGAGCCACTGGCCGCCGAAGTAGCCGAGGGCGACGCTGTAGGCGGCCCAGGACAGCCCCGCGAGGGCGGACCAGGGGAGGAACTCGCGGACCCGGCGGTGCGCGGCGCCGGCGACGAGGGAGACGACCGAGCGGCCGGCCGGCGCGAACCTGGCCAGGACGACGAGGGCGCCCCGGGCGCCGCCGCTGCGGGCCAGCGCGCCACCGAGACGTTCCTGCGCCGTGGTCAGCCGTCGGGAACGGGCGATCGCGCGGTCCAGACGGGGCCCGCCGCGCCGGGCGAGACGGAAGACCAGCAGGTCACCGAGGACGGAGGCGGTCGTGGCGCACAGCAGGAGGGCCAGGATGTCGGGCACGTCGTGCGGTACCCGCCCGGCCGCCGCCGCGCCCGATCCGGCGGCGGCCGCGGTGGCCGCCGTGATCACCAGCACGCCGCTCGGCAGCACCGGCAGGAAGATGTCGAGGAGCACCGAGACGGCCACCAGCGCATAGATCCATGGGCTGCCGACCAGCGCCGCCACACTCCCGAAACCCTCGTCCACCGCAACTCCCGTGACTCCCCCGTGGACCGGACCGTGCCGCGGTGCGCGGGGAAACGGCAGGAGCGGTCGATGACAGCCATACAGCGTACGCCCGGGGTGTGACAGTGGGTTCACAGGGGGCTCGCGCGCCCGGCACGATGTGTTCACCCGCCCGACGGGGCAACCCCACCGGGACAGCCCCACCGGGCATTCCGCCGGGACGAAAAGGCGCGGCGCCCCTCCCGCGAGGGGGAAGGGCGCCGCACCGTCCGGTTCAGGCCGCGACCGGCGTCCGCTCCGCGGTCTGCTCCCGCGGCTCGGCCGTGCGCCGGGTCAGCAGCCGGTCCAGGCCGAAGGCGCCGGAGCCGGTGAAGACCAGCAGCAGGAAGGCCCAGCAGAACATGGCGGAGGCCTCGCCGCCGTTCTCCATGGGCCACAGGGCGCTCGGCTGGTGGACCTTGAAGTAGGCGTACGCCATGGAGCCCGAGGCGACGAGCGCGGCGGCGCGGGTGCCGAGGCCCAGCAGGACGAGGCCGCCGCCGACGAGCTGGATCACGGCCGCGTACCAGCCCGGCCAGGTGCCCGCGTCCACCGCGCTGCCGCCGAGGACGCCGAACAGGGAGGCCGCGCCGTGGCAGGCGAAGAGCAGACCGACGACGATGCGGAAGAGGCCGAGCGCATAGGGCTGGACCCTGTCGAGGTGTCCGGTCATGTGGGGGGTGCTCCTTCGGTCGTGACGGCCCGGGAACGGGGCCGCGGGGGGACGGAACCGACTGGACTGCCCACGTTAGGTCACCCTAAGAGGTGCTTGCAACTTCAACATTTGGCCAGAGCTTAGCTGTGAGTTTGCTGTCAGTGGCGGAAAGCCACCCGCACGTGAGAGCGCCCCCCGCAGGCCCGTCAAGGCCTGCGGGGGGCGCTCTCACGCCTCGTCCGGGGCCGTCGCGCTGACCGGAACCGCACGGGTCCCGGGCCTGCCGCGGCTCCCGCTCGCCTACCGCAGCTCCCGCTCGGCGACCGTCCTCAGGACCGTCGTCCCGTCCCGCCTCGCCACCGCCCGCGCCAGCCGCAGCCGCGCGGAGCGTCCCCGCAGGGTCAGCGTCATCAGCTGGTTGCCGAACCAGGGGCCGCCCGTCCTGCGCCAGGAGACCGCCGGGGGCGAGCAGCGTCCGTGCCGCCCGAACCACCGTCCGAGGGCCCGGGCCGGGGCGCTCCAGCCGAAGCGGAAGCCGAGCCGGATCGAGAGCGGCACGGAGTTGTGCACGGGGGAGCAGGTGAGCTGCGTGACGCGGGCGTCGGGCCCGCGGCCCGGCCAGGACGGCTCGGCCACGTAGGCGTGGTGGACGTCCCCCGACAGCACGCTCACCGTCGCGGGCGCCCCCGGCCCCGTACCGGCCTCGGCGATCAGGGCGGCGAGCGCGTCGAAGGAGGACGGGAAGGCCGCCCAGTGCTCCAGGTCGGCCCCGCGCCGGATCCTCTCCCCCCACCGCGCCCAGCGGGCGCCCCGCCCGCCGCCGCACAGCGCGGCGTTCCAGGCCTCGATGTCGTGCACCAGAGGGGGCAGCAGCCAGGGCAGGGAGGTGCCGACGAGGAGGTGGTCGTAGGGGCTCGCGCCGTCGTCCCGGCCGTCCAGCACCTGCTCGCGCAGCCAGGCCGCCTCCTGCGGGTCGAGCATCGAACGGTGGTCCTCGTCCAGCACACGGGCCGCGCGCGAGTCCACCATCACCAGCCGTACGCGGCCGAGGTCGCGCCGGTAGCTCCAGCGCACGGAGGCCGGGTCGGCGTCGGCCCGCGCGGCGAAGTCGCGCAGCGCGCCGGTGCCGTCGGGGGCCTCGCGGACGGCCGCGTAGAGCGGGTCGGCGGCCAGCTCGGCCGGGGAGAGGTTGCCGAGGTGCTGGTACACCCAGTACGACATCAGGCCGCTCAGGATCCGCTCCCGCCACCAGCCGGTGGCCCGCATGTCGGCGACCCAGGCGGCGGAGGTGTTCCAGTCGTCGATCACGTCGTGGTCGTCGAAGACCATGCACGTCGGCACGGTGGACATCAGCCAGCGCACCTCCGGATCGGTCCACGACTCGTCGTAGAGCCGGGTGTACTCCTCGTAGTCCGCGACCTGTTCGCCCGGGGGCTCCGCCAGGTCGCGCCGCCCGGCGAGCCAGCGTCGCGTCGCGTCGGAGACCTCGTCGGCGTACACCTGGTCGCCGAGGAGGAGCAGCAGGTCGGGCCGCGCGCCGTCCGGGTCGGCCACGATGCGGGCGGCCAGGGTGTCCAGGGCGTCGGGGCCCACCGGGTCCTTCCCGCCGGCCGGCGGCGCGGCCCAGCGGCAGGAACCGAAGGCGACGCGCAGACCGTCGTCGCCGGCGGGCGTGGCGATCACCGAGGGCGGGAAGCGAGAGTCGGGCGGCGGCCACACGCGCGCCCCGTCGAGCAGCACCTCGTACTCCGTCGCCGTGCCCGGCGTCAGCCCGGTCACCGTGATCAGGGTGTAGTGGTGGCCCGCGACCTGGAACGTGCGGGCCGTGCCCCCCGCGCCGTCGGCGCAGCGCACCTCGGCGGTGCAGGGGCGGCTCGTCTCGGCCCAGACGGTCGCGGACGAGCCGTCGGTGTACCTCAGCAGTGGTCCCAGGCGCAGTTCCGCCATGGCGATCCCTCCTCCGTCGCCCCGTACGGTACGGAACGACCGGGAGCGGTGAGGAGTGTCCGCGCCGGAGGGACGTGCTCGGCGGGGCGCCTCGGTCGGGGGCGGGAGCGGATCGCGGGCAGGGGCCACGGGCGGGGGCTCGCGTACTATGGACGGCGCAGAAGGGGAGTAGCTCTTCGCCGGACCGTCGACATACTGCTCAGCTCGTCTGAGCCGGCGCCCGGAGGCGGGTCCCGTACGCGGGACCGGCCAGCGAGACCTTCGGCAAGCAGTGCACGCCCGTGCCGTACGGCGGGGGCGATACGTGTGCTGCCGTGCCGAGGTGCTCGCAGCGCAGGAGCAGCACTCTCGGCGGGGCGGCCCCGACCGATAGAGGATCCCTTGATCAGCCTGACCGTGACGGCGCTCGTCTTCGGCGTCGTCTTCCTCGCCGAACTGCCGGACAAGACCGCGCTCGCCGGCCTCGTCCTCGGCACCCGCTACCGGGCCTCGTACGTCTTCGCCGGCGTCGCCGCGGCCTTCCTGGTGCACGTCGTGCTCGCGGTCGCGGCCGGCAGCGTGCTGACCCTGCTCCCGCAGCAGCTCGTGCACGCGCTGACGGGCGTGCTCTTCCTGGGCGGCGCCGCGGTGCTGCTGATGAAGAAGGACGACGGGGAGGAGGAGATCCGCAAGCCCGAGGACCAGTCCTTCTGGAAGGTCTCCGGGGCGGGCTTCATGCTCATCCTGGTCGCCGAGTTCGGCGACCTCACGCAGATCATGACGGCCAACCTCGCGGCCCGTTACGACGACCCGCTCTCCGTCGGCCTGGGCGCGGTGCTCGCGCTGTGGGCGGTGGCCGGGCTGGGCATCGTCGGCGGGAAGGCCCTGATGAAGCGGGTGCCGCTGGCGCTGATCACGAAGATCGCGGCGCTGCTGATGCTGGGCCTCGGCGTGTGGAGCCTGTGGGAGGCGGTCGTCGGCTGAACGGCGAACGGCGGGTGAACGGCCGCCGGACATGGTGGCGCGAGCCCGCCCCGTTTTGTACCGTGGAGGAACAAAGTGGTTCCCGCCCGTTCTCCCTGACCGGCGGGCGGGGCCGCCTTGTTCCCTCCCCCTGTTCTGGAGTCTGCCGATGACGGCCACCACCGTTCTGCCCGCCCGTGCCCTGCTGCTCGACATGGACGGCACCCTCGTCAACTCGGACGCCGCCGTCGAACGCGTCTGGCGGCGCTGGGCCGGCCGGCACGGGCTGGACGGCGACGAGGTCATGAAGGTCGTCCACGGACGGCAGGGCTACGCCTCCATGGCGCTGCTGCTGCCCGACCGGCCGATGGAGCAGAACCACGCCGACAACGCGCGGCTGCTCGCCGAGGAGACCGCCGACACCGCGGGCGTCGTGGCGATACCCGGGGCCCCGGAGTTCCTCGCCTCGCTGCGGGGGCTGCCGCACGCGCTGGTGACTTCCGCCGACGTCGCGCTGTCCGGCGCGCGGATGGCCGCGGCGGGGCTCGCGCTGCCGGACGTGCGGATCACCGCGGAGTCGGTCGGCGCGAGCAAGCCCGACCCGGAGGGATTCCTGAAGGGCGCGGCCGAACTGGGCGTCGACCCGGCGGACTGCATCGTCTTCGAGGACTCCGGCGCGGGGATCGCGGCCGGGCGGGCCGCGGGGATGCGGGTCGTGGGGGTCGGGCCGCGGGCCGGGGCGTACGGGCCGGACGTGGTGGTGCGGGATCTGACGCAGGTGCGGGTGGAGAGGGACGAGGACGAGGGCGGGATGCGGGTGCGCATCGGCTGACACGCGCTGCGCTGTGCCTGCGGGGCCGTGGGTGCGGTGGGTGCCGCCGCGCCCACCCGTGCCGCCCCCGGGGGTACCTCCCAGGCCCTTGAGGCACTGGGGGAGGCACGATTGCCCGCGATCGCGACGGGGCGGTTGTCCGTGGTCGCGGCGGGGCCGGGGCGCGTGGTTGCGGCGGGGCGGGGGCTCGTGGGTTTCCGGGTGGGGTGGTGTCAGGGGCTGCGGGTTTCTGATTCGAGCATGCGGCGGGTGGTTTCGCCGTAGACGCCGAGTTCGTCGGCGCTGATGCCGCGGGCCCACTGGTAGGTGCGGACGGAGTCCTCGAGGCGGCGGCCGTATCTGCCGTCGATGTCGCCGGTGTACAGGTACAGCTGGGCCAGGCGCTGCTGGAGTTCGGCGACCTCCGGGCCCTGGTCGCCGCGGTGCAGGGTGCCGCCGCCGTCCCAGCGGTCGTCGTCCTCGCGGTCGTCGTCCGGGGTGAGGGCGGGCGCGCTCGTCGTGGTCTTCGCCGGCTCGGGCGTCGGGGACGGCGTCGGGGACGCGCTCGACGCCGACGCCGAGGGGGACGGCGAGGGCGAGGGGCCTGCGCTCGGGGACGCGGAGGCGGACGGGGACGGCGAGGCGGAGGCGGACGGCGACGCGGACGTGGGGCTCGGCTCGGGCGCGGCCGAGGACGCGGTGACCGACGGGTCCGGCACGCTCACCCGCACCTCGTCCGGCAGGGCCCCGTCCCGCGACGGCGACTCGTAGGAGAACAGCCCGCTCGCGTACCCGGCCGCGCCCGCCACGATCACCACCGCCCCGGCGACGCCCAGCAGCACGCCCCGCCGCCGTCCGCGCGACGGCCGGCCACCGGGGCCGTCCGGCACGGGCGGCAGGGGTGCCGTCGCCGGACCCGACGCCTCGAACAGGCTCAGGTCGTCGGCGCTGGGCGCACCGGCCGGGGGTGCCAGCGGGGTGGGCAGCACGGAGGCCGCCCCGGTGGCCGGGGGCGTGGCGGGCGGCCCGGCGTCGGCCGCGCGCAGCGTCATGGTGGCGTCCGGATCCGAGCCCGAGCCCGGCGACGGGTCCGAGCCCGGGGCCGGGTCCGAGCCCGGGGCCGGCCCCGGCGGGGCGGAACCCGCCCCGGGCGCCGCCGGCTCACCGGAGGAGTCCAGCTCGACGTACGGCCGTATCCGCAGCGGGTCGAAGTCCTCCGCGGCCGCCATCTGCGCCGTACGCGCGTCGCGCAGGGCGTCGGCCGCCCGGGGCCCGCAGGCGCACGACGGCGTGTTGTCCGCCTTCCTGGGCGCCCCGCACTCCGGGCACGGATGCCCCGAGGGCCGTTCCCGCGGCCCCCGCGGATCCTGCGACGGCCTCTCCTGCTGCTCCACGCGTTCGTCCCTCCCCTCGCGGCTCCCCCACGAACTCCAGAGATTATGCAGATCATCTCCACACCCGTGCGCGCACGGCCCCGGAACACCTGCCGTCCCGCAGGACTGAACAGGCCATAACCGGTCACTCCGTTCAGGATGGAGAGGTGTGCGACGACACCGGCGGCACCCGCGAGACATCCCCGGGAGGTCATCCATGGCAGCGGACGTACGAGAAGCGAGGGATCCGGTACGGCCCGAGGACCGCGAACAGGTGTCGAGCGGTGTCCTGGTCTCGATCGGGGCCCTGCTCCTCGGCATGCTGCTCGCCGCCCTCGACCAGACCATCGTGTCGACGGCACTGCCCACGATCGTCAGCGACCTGGGCGGACTGGAGCACCTGTCGTGGGTGGTGACCGCGTACATGCTGGCCGCGACCGCCGCGACCCCGCTGTGGGGGAAACTCGGCGACCAGTACGGCCGCAAGAAGCTGTTCCAGACGGCGATCGTCATCTTCCTGGTCGGCTCCGCGCTGTGCGGCGTCGCGCAGAGCATGCCGCAGCTGATCGCCTTCCGCGCCCTGCAGGGACTGGGCGGCGGCGGGCTGATGGTGCTGTCGATGGCGATCGTCGGCGACCTGGTCTCGCCCCGTGAACGCGGCCGCTACCAGGGCCTGTTCGGCGCCGTGTTCGGCGCGACCAGCGTGCTGGGACCGCTGCTCGGCGGAATCTTCACCGAGCACCTGAGCTGGCGCTGGGTCTTCTACGTCAACCTGCCCGTCGGCGTCGTCGCGCTCGCCGTGATCGCGGTGGTCCTGCACATCCCGCGCCGGGCGACCCGGCACGTCATCGACTACCTCGGCACGCTGCTCATCGCCTCCGTCGCCACCTGCCTGGTGCTGGTCGCCTCGCTCGGCGGCACCACCTGGGCCTGGGGCTCGCCGCAGATCATCGGCCTGGCGGTGCTGGGCGCCGTGCTGACCGCCGTGTTCGTGGCGGTGGAGCGCAGGGCCGCCGAGCCCGTCCTGCCCCTCAAGCTCTTCCGCGTCCGCACCTTCACGCTCTCCGCCGTCATCAGCTTCGTCGTCGGCTTCGCGATGTTCGGCGCGATGACCTACCTGCCCACCTTCCTGCAGGTCGTACGGGGCATCACCCCGACCATGTCCGGTGTGCACATGCTGCCGATGGTCGTCGGCGTCCTGCTGGCCTCGACCGGCTCCGGGCAGATCGTCAGCCGCACCGGCCGCTGGAAGGTGTTCCCCGTCGCGGGCACCGCCGTCACCACGCTGGGCCTGCTCCTGCTGCACCGCCTCGACGAGAACAGCTCGACCACCGAGATGAGCGTCTACTTCTTCGTCTTCGGCCTCGGTCTCGGCCTGGTGATGCAGGTACTCGTCCTCATCGTGCAGAACGCCGTCCCCTACGAGGACCTGGGCGTCGCCACCTCCGGCGCCACCTTCTTCCGCTCCATCGGCGCCTCCTTCGGCGTCGCCATCTTCGGCACCGTCTTCTCCAGCCGCCTCGGCGACAAGCTCGCCGACGCCCTGCGCGGCACGCCCCTGCCGCCCGGCGTCTCCGCGGACTCCCTCCAGGCCGACCCGCGCGGCATCGGCGCCCTGCCGCCCGCCCTGCGCCCGGCGGCCCTGCACGCCTACGCCTCCGCCATCACCGACGTCTTCCTGTACGCCGCGCCCGTCGCCGTCCTCGCCTTCGTACTCGCCTGGTTCCTGAAGGAGGACCGGCTGCGCGGCTCGGTCACCGCGCCCGACGGCGCCCAGACCTTCGCCAGCAACCCGGTGGAACGCTCCTCGCACGACGAGGTGTGCCGCGCCCTGTCGGTGCTCGGCACCCGCGAGGGCCGCCGCGAGGTCTACCGGCGGATCACCGAACGGGCGGGCTACGACCTGCTGCCGGCGGCCAGCTGGCTGCTGCTGCGGGTCAGGAGGTACGGCAGGGTCGAGCCGGCCGTGCTCGCCGAGCGCAGCCCCGTCCCGCTGGCCGCCGTCATGGCCGCCGCCCGCCAGGTGGAGGAGCGGCGCCTCGCCCGTCGCGAGGGACTCGATCTGGTCCTGACCGACCGGGGCCGCGAGTACGCCGAACGCCTGGCACGGGCCCGCGAGGAGTCCCTGGCCGAACTGCTCGGCGACTGGTGGGGCCCGGACCGGCCGACGGACCTGGTGCGGCTGGTGAAGGAGCTGACCGGCGAGCTGTGCGGCTCCGAACGCGAACGCCCCCACGACCGGCGCACCCTCACCCGGACCGGCTGAGCCCCCTCAGGCGGCGGCTTCGGCCAGCGGCTTGGCGAACCAGTGCTCGGCGTACGGGTTCGCGTTGTACGGCTCGGTCTCCGTGTAGCCGAGCCGCGCGTACAGGGAGCGGGCCTCGACGAGGTCGCCGCGCGTGTCGAGGACGATCCGCGCCGCCCCCAGCTCCCGCGCGGCCTCCTCGGCGGCCCCGACGAGCAGCGCGGCCCCGCCCCGGCCGCGCACGCCCTCCTTCAGGAACACCCGGGTCAGCTCGGCCGTCGCGCCGTCCAGCAGCCGTACGCCCGCGGTGCCGGCCGGCTCACCGGCGTACCGCGCCACCAGCAGCCGGCCCCGCGGCGGGGCCAGATCGGCACCGGACGCGGCGGCGATCCCCCGCTCCAGCTCGTCCGGGTCGGTGCGCCGCCCCTCGCGCAGCAGGTACCAGCGGTCGCTGACCTCCGTGTAGTACGCCCGCCACAGGGCGGCGGCGACGGGGGAGTCGTACGGTTCCGGGGCGACGGTCCAGGTCATGACCGGCATTGTCGGGACCGGACCGCCAAGGGCGCGAGCGTATTTTCCCACCGGTACGCCGCCGGCGCATCCCGGGCGCCGTTTGAGGGAGCCGTCCGGGGCAACCCGGACAGCGAACCGGCCCGTTCGGAGAGCCGGTCGGTCCGAGAACCGGAAGGCACCCATGTCCACTGGCGTGATCATCGCTCTGATCGTGATCGTGGCGGCCGTGCTCGTCGTCGCGGCCGTCCTGGCCTCGCGCGCACGGGGCTCCCGGCACGGAAACCTGAAGCGGCGCTTCGGGCCCGAGTACGACCGGGCCGTGGCCCGGCACGACGGCGACACCAAGGCCGCCGAACGGGAACTGGCCGAACGCGTGGAGCGGCACGGGTCGCTGCGCACCCGGCCGCTGGACCCGGCCGAGCGCGAGCGGTTCGAGGCGCGCTGGGCGGCCGTCCAGGAGCGCTTCGTCGACTCCCCGCGCGAGGCGGTCGCCGAGGCGGACCGGCTGCTCGCCGAGGCGGCGGCCGCCCGCGGCTTCCCGGACGGCGGGCAGTACGAGGAGCAGGTCGCCGCGCTGTCCGTGCACCACGCCCACCACGTCGACGGCTACCGGCGCGTGCACCGCGTGACGCACGCCCGCGTGGACGGCGCGCAGGACGCCGGCGCGGGCACGGAGGAGATGCGCGAGTCCCTGGTCGAGGCCCGCGCGCTGTTCGAGGACCTGCTCGGCCCGGCCCGCCACGACGGCGGCCGGCACCGCGCCGGCGCGGACGCCGCACCGGCCCGCACGCAGCACCAGCCCTGGTCGTTCGGCAAGCACCGCCCGAAGGAGAGTTGAGGCACATGTCCGACGTGACCCGGCAGCCCGGCGGCCCCGCCGAGCGGGCCCCGCAGACGCAGACGCAGATACAGCCGCAGACACAGGGTCAGACGCAGGCCCCCGGCGCCCGCGGCGGGAACGCGCCGCTCACCGGCGGGACGGACGGCACGGTCCCGGCACCCGGCGCCCGCGCCGACCACACCGCCGGCACCCGCCCCGACGTCACCCCCGGCCTGCACACCGGCGACGCCCCAGGCCTGCACACCGGCCACACCCCCGCCGGCGGGACCGGCGCCCCCGGCGACGGCGGGCTGCTGCCGCACGAGGAGTGCGACCGGCTCGGACAGCGGCTGCGGCACGCGGTGGCGGAGTTCGTCGACGAGCCCCGCGCCTCCGTCGAGGAGGCCGACCGCGTCCTGGAGGAGATCGCCGCCCGCCTCGCCGACGCCGTCGCGCACCGCCGCCGCACCCTGCGCACCTCCTGGCAGGACGGCGCCGAGGAGACCCGCGCGACGAGCACCGACACCGAACAGCTCCGGCTGGCCCTGCGGGACTACCGCGAGCTGGCCGACCGCCTGATGCACGTCTGACCCGCCCCTGCCCGTGCTCGTACTCGCACGGGCGTCACCGCTCCGCCCGGCGCTCCCGCCACCGCGCCGCGACCTCTTCGACGTCGTAGGGCTTCATGCCCAGCGGGGGGCCGGGCGGCGGCTTGAACATCACCTCGCGGATCCTGACGTTGATCCGCTCGACGATCCTGCGCGCGGCCCCCTCCGACGGGGCGGCGAGCGCCGCCTCCAGCGCGTCCTCCGCCTCCTTGCGCAGGGCCAGCGTCGGCGGCAGCACGGAGAGGCTCTCGCGGGCCATCTTCCGCTTCACCCACCACAGTTCGTCGTACGTGGACTCCACGTCGCTCGGCAGCGGTTTCCCCGCTCCCGGCAACCGGTCGAACTCGCCGCGCGCATCCGCGTCACGGATCTGCTTGTCGACCCTCCCCCACTCTCAGCTTCGTTCGAGCGGGGGGACCCCCACCTCGAAGTCGACGCCGGGTGGCTTCCGCTCGGTCATGCCCCCATTGTGCCGGACACCACACGAGCGGCCGATTACCATGCGGCGGCGACAAGCCAACGCCCAGCCGGGTCGTCTCGAAGGAGCGCACGTGCTCGAACTCACCATGGCCGCCGTCACCGCGGCGGACGCGGGCGCCACCGCCGGCATGCAGATGACCGACGCGCCCAGCGAACCGGGCGCGGTGCTGCGGGTGGGCCGGGACAGGTCCGTGTGCCGCCTGGCGACGCCGGACGACTGGCTGTTCGTCTCCCGGGTCCACCTGGAGTTCCGCTGCGGCCCCGACGGCACCTGGCAGCTGACCTGGCTGCGCGGCTCGCAGACCGACCCGGCCTCCGAGGTCCGCCTCACCGTCGACGCGCACACGCAGACCCTCGTCTACGGCGGCACCGTGCCGCTGCCCAGGGGCGGCAGCGGCGAGATCGTCGTCCGGGACCGCACCGAGCCGCGCAGCGTCAACGTCGGCTTCTACCACGAGGCGTAGCACCGAGAGGCGCAGCACCACGAGGCGTGGACCGGCGTGGCGTGGACCGGCGCGGCTCAGGCCAGGACGCGGGCCAGCGCGAAGCCGTCGTAGCCCTTGCCGCCGACGGTCTGGATCGCGGTGCCGCTGAGCCGCGGGTGGCTGCCGATCATCTCGACGGCGGCGCGGGTGCCGCGCACGTCGGCGGAGTCGTCGCCGGCGTCGGCCACGCGTCCGCCGCGGACCACGTTGTCGACGACGATCAGGCTGCCGGTGCTGGTGAGCTTCAGCGCCCACTCCAGGTAGTGCGGGTTGTTGCCCTTGTCGGCGTCGATGAAGACCAGGTCGAAGGGCGGCGGATTCTCGTCGGCGAGCTTCGGCAGCGACTCCAGCGCCGGGCCCACGCGCACGTCGACGAGGGATTCCAGGCCGGCCCGGGCGATGTTGCGGACGGCGACCTCGGCGTGCCGGGCGCTGTACTCCAGGGTGACCAGGCGGCCGTCGGCGGGCAGGGCGCGGGCCAGCCAGATGGTGCTGTAGCCGCCGAGGGTGCCGATCTCCAGGACGGTGCGGGCGCCCTGGATCTGGGCGAGGAGCTGGAGGAACTTGCCCTGGGCGGCGGTGACCGCCAACGGCGGCAGCCCGGCGGCCTCACTGTCCCGCAGGGCCGCCTCCAGCGGACCGTCGTCCGCCGCGAGGTGGCCGGCGAAGTAGGCGTCGACGTCGGCCCAGAGTCGCGAGTCGCTCATCCCGGGGTGCCTCCCGTGTGCGTAGTCGCCGCATCCCGGTGGATGCGGCGCTGACGAATGTAGACGCGGGGGCGGCGGGTGTCAGCGGGTTTCCGGGCTTCCCGCGGACGTGTCCTGCCCCGGGCCCGGTACGTGTACCGGGCCCGGGGCAGGAGGCAGGAGAGGAGGAGAAGGGAGAGGAGGAGGCGCGCCGGTTCAGGCGGCCTCGGCGCGCTCCACCGCGGGGGCCGAGCCCGGCAGGGGGCGTCCGGCCGACTCCGTCATGAACCACACCGCCACGCCGCCGACCACGGCCGCGGCCATCATGTAGTAGGCGGGCATCATCATGTCGCCCGTCGCCCCGATCAGCGCCGTCACCACCAGCGGCGTCGTGCCGCCGAAGAGGGACACGGAGACGTTGAAGCCGATCGACAGCGAGCCGTAGCGCACCCGCGTCGGGAACAGCGCCGGCAGCGCGGACGGCATCGACGCGGTGAAGCAGACCAGCAGCAGACCCAGCGCGGCCATGCCGAGACCCACGGCGAACAGGCTGCCCTGGCGGATCAGCAGCAGCGCCGGGACGGACAGCAGCAGGAAGCCCGCGCAGCCCGCCGCGATCACCGGCCGCCGCCCGACCCGGTCGGTCAGCGCGCCCGCGAACGGCTGGACGACCATCATCAGCGCCATCACGGCCAGCACGACCAGCAGCCCGTGCGTCTCGTCGTACTCCAGCTCGCTCGTCAGGTAGCTGGGCATGTACGACAGCAGCATGTAGTCGGTGACGTTGAAGACCAGCACCAGGCCGACGCAGAGCAGCAGCGTCCGCCACTGCCCGGTGACCATCTCGCGCAGCGGCACCTTCGGCCGCTCCGCCTCCGCCTTCTCGACCTCCGCCGCGAACGCCGGCGTCTCCTCCAGCCGCATCCGCAGATACAGCCCGACGATGCCCATCGGCCCGGCGATCAGGAACGGGATGCGCCAGCCCCAGGAGGTCAGGTCGCCGTCGGACAGCAGCGCCGTCATCAGGGTCACCAGGCCCGCGCCGCCGATGTAGCCGGCGAGCGTGCCGAACTCCAGCCAGCTCCCGAGGAACCCGCGCTTCTTGTCCGGCGCGTACTCGGCGATGAAGGTGGACGCGCCCGCGTACTCGCCGCCGGTCGAGAAGCCCTGCACCAGCCGGGCCGCCAGCAGCAGCACCGGCGCCCACACGCCGATCGTCGCGTACGAGGGGATCAGCCCGATGGCGAACGTGCCCGCCGCCATCATGATCATCGTGAGGGCGAGGACCTTCTGCCGGCCGACCCGGTCGCCGAGCGGGCCGAAGACCATGCCGCCGAGCGGGCGGACCAGGAACGCGGCGGCGAAGGCGCCGAAGGTGGAGAGGAGCTGGGCGGTCGGGTTGCCCGAGGGGAAGAAGACCTTGCCGAGCGTGACCGCGATGTAGCTGTAGACGCCGAAGTCGAACCACTCCATGGCGTTGCCGAGCGCCGCCGCCTTCACGGCGCGCCTGACGAGGGCGGGGTCGGTGGCGGTGACGCCGCTGCCGGACGGTGACGCGCCGGACCGGCGCGGCTTCTCGAGGGACGGATGGGATGCGACGGTGGCAGCCGACAAAACTCCGCTCGCCTACCTTTCGACGGGAACAGGGACACCGCGACCCGCACGGCGGCACTGTCGCCGGGCCCCGGAAGAGGCCCGCGGCAGAACGCCTCGGACCGAAGCAGCGACCATAGGCGGAGAAGTGCCCCTTACGCCCGGTAAGCCCTTAGCTGCATAGTGCATCAATATGGCGTGCACGCAGGGACCTCTCTCCCTCACGGAGCGCGCCGCGCGCCGCCGATCTGTGATCCTTATCGCTCCCCGGCAGTGGAACCGGATCGGCACCAGGCCCTGTGACGTGGGCGGAAGCCGTCCCCCGTACGGCCCCACTATCGTCATACGGACGAAGGCGGGGCCCGGGACCGGACGGGCCGGCCGACGGCGGACGGCTGTCAGGCGGACCGGGGGGCGCCTGCGTCTCCACCGGGAGGGGGTGCGAGCCTCGTAGGGTTCGCAAGGACACCACCGCGCACACGGGCGCGGACGAGCGGGGCGGGAGGCCGACGGGGCGTGGCGAATGCGGAGCACAGTGGGCGACCGGCGGAGGCTTTCGGAGCTCCGGCCGGCGACGCGACCAGGGCGCGACTGCGCGTGGCGCAGCTGGGACTGTGGCTGGTCGCCGCCGTCCTCGCCGTACGCCAGCTGGCCACCGTCCTCACCACCCCGAGCGGGGAACGGCTGACGGACCTGGACACCTGGGTCGGCGAGCAGGGCGTCCTGCACGTGGAGGGCTCGCTGTACGACTCCACGCGGTTCACCGGCACCCCCTTCGTCGGCCTCGTCCTCAAACCGTTCACCAGGGCCGCCGAGCAGGCCCTCGGCTGGGGCTGGACCTTCGGCTCCCTGCTGCTGGTCGTGGCCCTCGGCCTGGTCGCCGCCCGCGCCCTGCCCCGGCCCGTCGGCCGCCGCACGGCACTGCTCGCGGCCCCGGTCGCCGTCAGCCTGCTGATGCTGTCCCTGCCGGTGCGCAACGCGCTGTGGCTCGGCCAGACCAGCATCCTCCCGGTCCTCCTCGTCCTGCTGGGCTGCTTCGCCGTACGCGGGGAACACCGCGAACGCGCCGCCGGACTGCTCATCGGCGTCGCCGCCGCCTTCCAGCCGACGGTGCTGCTGTTCGTCCCCCTGCTGTGGTTCACCGGCCGCGGACGGGCCGCCGTGACCACGGGCGCCACGTTCGCCGCCTGCACGGCGATCGCCTGGGCGGCGATGGCCCACGACTCGTACACCTACTGGGTCCACCACCTGGCCGGCGTGGGCCTGGGCGGCCCCGCCGACGACCTCGCCAACCAGTCCCTGCACGGCCTCCTGCTCCGCACCGGCCTGACCGGCCCCCTGGAGATCGCCCTCTTCCTCGTCCTCGGCGCCGCCGTCGCGGTCCTCGCCCTGCGCCGCGCCGTGCGCTACGCCCGCGACGGACAGCTCCTGCTCGCCGTCGCCGTCACCGGCTGCGCGGCGGTCGCCGTGTCACCGACCACCTGGCAGCACCAGCTGCTGTGGGTGCTGCTCGCGGTCGTCGGCCGGGTCGGCAGGCGCGCCTCCGACCGGTACGTGTGGCCGGTCGCCGTCGTCCTGGTGATGACGCTGCCCGCCAAGATGCTGCTGCCGAACATGGCGGCCCTGTACCCGCTGCGGGACAACGTCGTCCTGCTCGCCGCGATCGCCGCCGCCGTCGCCGTCCCGTTCCTGGCGCGCACCTCGCCGTACTTCGCCGCGCCGGTCCCGACGAGCTACGCGCCGCCGGTCCCCGCCCGCTTCCGGCACGTCCCCCTCCTGCCCTTCCTGCGCAGGGTCCTGACCCGCCCCAACCTCCTCCTGGAACTCCTCCTCATCCGCGTCACCTACGCCGCCTACTCCCAGGTCCGCCTCGCGGCGACCGGTGGCAGCAACTCGGCGGGGCGCACCCGGGCCGAGGCGCACGGCCGGCAGATCCTCGACATCGAGCGCTTCCTGCACATCGACATCGAGCACACCGTCAACCACGCCGTCGTCAAGATCGGCTGGCTGCGGAACTTCTTCGACTTCTACTACACGTCGTTCCACTTCGCCGTGCCGCTGGCCGTCCTCGGCGTCCTGTACTGGCGCCGCCCGGTCGACTACCGCTGGGCCCGCGCCTCCCTCGGCTTCACCACCCTGCTGGCCCTGGTCGGCTTCTGGCTGTACCCGCTGGCCCCGCCGCGCCTGATGCCGGGCCTCGGCATCATCGACACGGTCCACGGCGTGCAGGACTTCTCCAAGCCGGACTACGGCACGCTCACCCACCTCACCAACCAGTACGCGGCGATGCCCTCGCTGCACTTCGGCTGGTCGCTGTGGTGCGGGGTGGCGATCGCGATCCTCGCCCCCAGGGTGTGGATGAAGGCCCTCGGCCTGCTCCACCCCCTGTTCACCGTCTCCGCGATCGTCGCGACCGGCAACCACTGGGTGCTGGACGCGGTCGGCGGCGCGGCCGTGGTCGCCGGGGGCTTCGGACTGACGTACCTGCTCCAGGGGCCCCGGGCCCGGACGGTCACGGCGGCGGCGACGGGAGCGGTGCCGGGGGCGAAGGCCGAGGCGGAGGAGGCGGCGGAGGCCGGGGGCGGCACCGAGCGGCCCCGGACCGTTCCCGGGACCGCCACCGGTGCCGTCATTCCCGCCGCCGGGCGGAACGGCGACGACCGGACCGACCGCACTGGCCGCACCGACCGGACCGGTCACACCGACGCGGTCAGCAGTGGTCCGTCGTCGCCGGAGAAGGACCGTACTCCGAGCTGATCCGGTACTCGCCCGGCCCCGGAACGGTCAACCGCGTGAACTCGCCCTCCCGGGCCAGGCACCCCCGGTCGGAGCGCAGCCACGGCGACCAGGCGATCCGCACGGTCACCGGACCGGGCCGGTCCGTACGCAGCACCAGCTCGGTGCCGGTGGTCGTCACGACGTCGGCCGGGGCGGAGACGAGCGGTACGGCGTCCCGCACCCGGAACACCTGCCAGTGCTCGTCCTTCCAGACGGGCTCCAGCCACGCGGGCCGCTCCGCCGGGTCCCGCACGAGCGCCGCCTCGGCCTCGGCGGGTCCGTCCGGCCTGCCGAGCGGCACGGCGACGAGACCGACCGCCCACCGGTCCAGCCACGCCCGGTAGGCGGCGGGGGAGAAGCTCCCGTCGTAGAAGAGACGGCCGCGCTCGACGTCCAGCTGCCGGTTCCAGCCGCGGGCCATGTTGACGTGCGGGGCGAGCAGGGTGGCCTCGCGGTGGTTGCGGGCGGGCACGACCTCGACCCGGGTGCGGTCGGCGCCGAGCCGTTCGAGCGCCCGCACGACACCGTCGGTCTCGGCCGCCCAGGCGGGCACCACGGTCGACACCTTCAGGTCGTCGGCGGTCTTCTTCCCCACCCACCCGACGGAGTAGACGAGCGCGCCGGCCAGCAGAACGCTCGTGATCCGCCGCGTCCGGTCCACGGCGGACAGGGCGGCGAGCAGCGCGGCGGGCGCGAACAGCTCGACGAAGCGCTCGACGTTCGTCCCGACCGGAGAGGGGATCAGATACGTCAGCACGGTCCCGACCGCGTACACGGCACCGCTCCACCGGGCCACCCGCCAGCTGCGGGGCGCCAGCACGGCGACGGCGAGCCCGAGCACCACCGGCGGCCAGATACGGTCCGCCGCCATGGGCTGCTCACCGGTGAAGGGGAAGAAGAACGTGGTCGCCCCGACGACGGCGGCGGGCGGCACGAGCAGGACGAGCGCCCGCCCCCGCTCCCGCACCAGCAGGTACCCGGCCCCGACGACGGCCAGGAACAGCCCGGCCACCGGCGAGGCCGCGGTGGCGAGCGCGGCGCAGAGGGCGGCGAGACCGAGCCGGCGCTCCCGGACCAGGACCACACAGGCCGCCAGCCCGAAGGCGACACCGAGGGCGAAGGTGGTCCGCCCCGAGGCGACGTTGCACCACAGCGCGAGCGAGGCCAGCAGCGCGGGCCACAGCGGTCTGCGGACACCGGCCCGCGTGATCAGCACGGCCGCCAGCCAGGACGCGGCCAGCCCGGACACTACGGTCACCGTGCGCACGCCGAGCCAGGCCATCAGATACGGGGATATCAGGCTGTAGTTGGCGGTGTGCGTCCCGCCGTACCAGAACAGCCCGTACGCCGACCCGCCGTGCCGCTCCGCGAAGTCCGCCCACGCCAGCTGCGCGGCCAGGTCACCGCCGCCGGTGGCGAGGAACACCCACCACACCCCGTACAGGGGCACGGTGGGCAGCGTGGCGAGCAGCGGGACGCGGTACCGGTGCCAGAAGGCGGGCCGGGCGTCGCCGGGACGTCTGTCGGCCTCCTCGGCGGGCCGGGAGACGGTGAGTTCGGCAGAGACCACGGTCGGGGTTTCCGTTCGGCTTCGGGCGTGCCCGGTGTGGACACACGTGCGAAGACGATAAATCGAACAGAAACGTTGCCCCGCCCCCGGGCCGGATCACCGGACGTGACGACGAGGAGAGCCGCTGAAGGGAGAGGCGGTGCGGGCCGGACCAGCGGCATGGCCACTGACGCACTGCACCTGACCGCCGCGATCACTCGCGAGGGCGAGTGGTACGTGGCACGTTGCCTCCAGGTCGAGGTCACCTCGCAGGGCGAGACCACCGAGGAGTCCCTGGAGGACCTCCGCGAAGCGCTGGAACTCCACTTCGAGGACGCCTCCGCCCCCGAAGTCACCGACGTGATCATCGCCTCCGTCGAAGTGCGACGCACTGCATGAGCCCCACCGTCCCCACTGGCCTCTCCGGAACAACGGTGGCCTATGGACGCAGGCGAGAAGGGCCGCTCGGCACACGGTGCGCCGGCGGGCCCTCGTTCGCCTGTGTTCGTTCAGGCGGCGTTGTCGTGAGGGGTGAGATTGATCGCCAGGTCGGCGTCGAGAGCGCGGGCCAGGCGTCGCAGGAGGGGAATGGTGGGTACCGTGCCGCCGCCTTCGATGCGGGAGATCTGGGGCTGCTTCATGCCGCAGCGTTCGGCGAGTTCGGTCTGGGACAGGCCAAGAGCGGTGCGTCGGTCATAGACCATCTGGCCGAGGTCGTGGGCCAGTTCGGCCTCTTCGTAGAGGCGGTCGTACTCGGGGTTGTCCTCGACGGCTTCACCCAGGAGCTTGCGGTGGCGGCGGGTCTTCCACTCGGCGTGGTTCATCGCAATTCCTCCTTGATGTTACGGCTGTAGAGGGCGTGTTCGGTGGCCGCCTCGTGACGGACCTCACAGACGGCCTGGGCGGCGTGGGCGCGCTCCACCTCCGCCGTCTCGCGCATCCTGGTCTTGCGGAACACCGTCAGGAGCACGATACGGCGGCCGGATGCGATCCAGTAGGTGATGCGCTGGGCATTGCCGTCCAGATCGAAGCGCAGCTCACGGACCTTGCCGCCGAGATGCCGGGTGTAGGGCTCGCCGAGAGTGGTGGCATTCTCGGCGAGCCGGTCGACCTTCTGCTCGGCGACGATGTAGTGGCGGGCGGGAACGTTTTCCAGCCAGAGGCGCACCTCGGGCTCGATCTCGATCGTGTACCGCTCCCTGTGCATAACGTAGATGCTATATGGCGCGGGTGATATGGGCCAGCGGTTGCCTGTCCGGCCCTGGGGTTGTGAGAGGTGCTCCCCGCTTGCCGGGGTGGGTTGTCAGGAGAGGGCGGTCCGGGAGGGGACGACGGTGCCGTACAGGTCGGCGATGGCGGCGAGGGCGCTGGTGTGGAGCTGGTGGGAGGTGACCTCGGTGTCCGTGACCGGGAGGGCGCGGGTGGCGCAGGCGTCGGCGACGACCGTGGGGCGGTTGCCGCGCAGGAAGGCGCCCTGGGTGGTGTAGGCGACGCACATGTGGGTCATGAAGCCGATGACGACGAGGTCGTCGTTGCCCGCGGCGTCGACGTGCTCGTCGAGGTCCGTGCCGAGGAAGGCGTTCGGGAGCTTCTTGACGACGACGGGCTCCCCGTCGGCCGGGGCGACGCTCGGGTGGATCTGCCCGATCTCGGCCCGGATGTCGTACGGCGTGCCCTCGCCGCCGTCGTTGATGACGTGGATGACCTTCGCACCCTCCCGCCGGGCCCGGGCCAGCAGCGCGGAGGCGGCGTCGAGCGCCTCCCGCCAGCCGTCGAGTTCCATGACGCCGGTCGTGTAGGTGTTCTGGTAGTCGACGAGGATCAGCGTGGACTCGGCGAGCTTCGCGGGGGTGTCGTCGAAGCCGTTGAGCCGGCGCAGCGTCGTGCTGGGCATGGGTGACCACCTGAAGTCGTGTGTCGGGAAGGCAGTTCACCGGAGCGGTGACCTGTGGCTACGACGCTATGGGCGCCGGCTCGTGTCGGCAATGTCGTCTAGCATGCAGAAACCGACATGGGCTGTCGCCGACCCTGGGGGCCTCTTGCACACCGCCGGACGACTGATCGTCATCGTCCTCTTCGAAGGCGTCGACCTGCTCGACGTCACCGGGCCGCCGGAGGTGTTCTCCCTCGCGCGGCGCGAGTCGGACGAGGCGGCCGGCTACGACGTGGTCCTCGCCGCGGAGACCGCGGAACCGGTCACCACCGGCGCGGGAGTTCGCGTCCTGCCCGACACCACCTTCGACGAGTTGGCCGGGAGGACGATCGACACCCTGATCGTGCCCGGCGCCGTCCGGATGGACGACGAGCGCCGCGTGCACCCGCTCACCGACCCCGCCGTGGTGGAGCGGGTGCGGCAACTCGCCGCACGGACCAGGCGGGTCACCTCCGTCTGCGTCGGAGCGCACATCCTCGCCGCCGCCGGACTCCTCGACGGCAGACGCGCCACCACCCACTGGTCGACCGCGCGGCAACTCGCCGCCGATCACCCGGAGGTGGAGGTCGACGCGGACCCGATCTTCATCCGCGAGGGCGACGTGTGGACCGGCGCCGGGGTCAGCGCCTGCCTCGACCTGTCGCTCGCGCTCGTCGCCGACGACCTCGGCGAGGCGGTGGCGCTGCGGGTGGCCCGGCAGCTCGTGATGTACCTGAAACGGCCCAGCGGGCAGAGCCAGTTCAGCGTCCCCCTGGAGCAGGTCTCCACGACCCGGCGCGTCGAGGACCTGCGCCACCACATCATGCGCCACCTCGCCGAACCGCTGACCGTCGCGGACCTCGCCGAGGTCGCCCACGTCAGCGACCGGCAGCTGACCCGGATCTTCAAGACCGAGCTCGGCACGACCCCGCACGCCTACATCGAGTCGGCGCGCGTCGAGGCGGCCCGCCGGCAGCTCGAGGCCACGGACGCCACGCTGGAGCGCGTCGCCTCCGCCTGCGGGTTCGGCACCGTCGACACTCTGGTCAGGGCGTTCCGCCGGCGGCTCGACACGACACCGACCGAGTACCGGCGCCGCTTCCGGACGGCCCCGGCACAGGTCCGGTGACGGCGGCGCGTTGGGCGCGCAGCGAGTTGATCACGCCGTCTCGGAAGAGATGCGGAAACGAGACCCCCCTCTGTGCAACCCTCGTTAAACGTTGGGTTCCTCACATGTTCTTGCATGGCCTTCCGGAACTTGTCGGGTTGTTGTCCGCTTTTCTGCCCGTTGACGTGGCGTTCTGTTGAGGCGTTAGTTACTCCCGGCAACCTTTGTGAACGTTGTGGGTGGGGTGTGGCGGGGATGTGGATCTGGTTGCGGGGTGGGCGAGTGCTGCCCGGGCTGAGAAGCAGTGCGGGGAAATCTGACGGAGAGGGCGGTCGTCGTATCGCCGCAGGCATGACGGCGGTGATGTGCGCGGCAATGGTCGCTGCTCTGGTACCGGGGCCGATGGTCTACGCGGCTGACGAAGAGCCGGCGGCTCCAGCACCATTGTCGGAGGGGCAGAAGGCTCTCGAACAGGCACAGGAGTCCGGTCAGCAGGTCGAGGTCGTGGGGGAGCGGACGGAGCGGACCACGGTGTTCGCCAACCCCGACGGCTACACGTTCACGCTGGAGGAGTCGTCGGTTCCGGTGCGGGTTCCGGCGCCGGATGGTGGCTGGCAGAAGCCGGACGCGACGCTGGTGCAGCGTGCGGACGGCACGGTGGGTCCCAAGGGAGCTGCCGTGCAGATGACGTTCTCCGGCGGTGGCGAAGATCCGCTGGCGCGGATCGAGGACGGTGGTCGTGCACTGGGGCTGGACTGGCCGGGCGCGCTGCCCGCGCCGCGTCTGGATGGGCCGAGTGCCCTGTATCCGGAGGTGCTGCCGGGCGTCGACCTGCAGGTCACGGCGACACCGGAGAGTTTCCAGCACGTCCTGGTCGTGAAGTCCCCCGAGGCGGCCACGAGCGACGCGTTGCGGAAGCTCACCTTCGGCCTGGAGACCGAGAACCTCGCCGTCCGTAAGGGCACGGCCGGCAATCTGGCGGCTGTCGACGGCAACGGAACCACGGTCTTCAAGGCCCCTCCGGCCCGGATGTGGGACTCCGCCGGCCAGGACACCACGAGCGGCACCCAGACTCAGCTGATGACCGTCGCCACCGACGCTCCCGTGCCCAGTGGTATGAGTGAGCCGTTGGATCCGGCAGAGACGGCACCCTCAGGGTCGGGCCTGGAACCGGGGCAGGGTGACACGGTGGCCCGGATGGATGTCGAGGTCGGCAAGGACTCGCTGTCCGTCATCCCGGACACGGAGATGCTCACCTCCACCGAGGAATCCGCGTTCCCGGTGTTCATCGACCCGACGGTGACCTGGGGCGAGTCGGAGCGCACGCTGCTGCGCAGTGACGGTTACGAGTCCTACGGCTGGGGCAACGGCGACGACGACCAGGGCAAGGGCGCGGGCAAGTGCGGTACGTGGAACGGTTACTACTGCGGTCCGGGGTACGTGCAGAAGCTGTACTTCGAGTTCTCCCCGTCCAGCCTGAGCGGCAAGCAGGTTCTGGATGCCACCTTCCGTGTCACCGAGCCGTGGGCCTTCCAGTGTGATCCCCGCTGGGTCGATCTGGTCCGCACCAACAACATTTCTTCGTCCACTACCTGGTCGTCCCGTCCGAAGGAACTGGACTGGATGGTCGACCGGTATGTGTCGGCCGGACGAGGCTCGTTGTGCGACCCGGGGTCAGCGGATGCACCGATCGAGTTCAACGACAACCCTGAAGAGACCAATGAGAACCTCACACCGACCGTGCGGGACTTCGCGGCCGGCAAGTTCTCCCGGCTGACCCTTGAGCTGCGCGCCCACGACGAGACGGACACCTCCGCCTGGAAGCGATTCAAGAACGACGCGGTGCTTGCGGTGGACTTTGTCGGCCTGCCCGACAAACCCACAAGCGTCGGCCTGCAGGGGGGCGGAACCAGTACTACCCCGGTGTGCGAGCGCAACGAGGGCGATCCGGCCGTCGTGTCCTACCCGGAGCCGACGCTGAAGGCCACTGCCCAGACCAAGGCGGGTGGCGAGAAGGACGCTCAGTTGCAGGTGTTCTTCGATATCGACGTGCGGAGCGGAAGTACCTGGGCCGATGTCCCCCCTGGCAACGGTGAGCTGAGTCCTTCAACGGGGTATGTCGCCGACGGGCGGGCCGTGTCGTTGAAGTGGTCGAAGCTGGCCGACGGCAAGCTGTATCGCTATCACGCGTGGACCTGGTCGTATTACAACGGCGGCTCCAGCCATCTGAGCAGCACAGCCTCCGACGGCTACTGCTACTTCCGTATCGACTCCACCCGGCCCAAGGCTCCGCAGATCACCGTCGGCTCCCCGTACTCCGAGTGCACGACCAACGACTGTGCCGCCCGCGGCGGTCCGGGGGTGAAGAGCACCTTCGCCTTCAAGCCCGCGACTGGAGACACCAATGTCGCCTACCAGTACAAGCTGTCGTCACAGGCCGCATGGTCGGCCGAGCTCAAGGGCGCGACCGCCACGGCGGTCATCACTCCCACACGGGCCGGTCTGCACCGCGTCTACGTACGGGCCAAGGACAGCATCGGCTGGGGCGCGCAGTCCGTGGTCGACTTCCTCGTCGCAGCCGGAGACGGCCCCATCGGCCAGTGGTCCTTCGGTGAGGGCAGTGGGACAGCGGCGGACACCGCCACCACGGACGGCCGCGACGACGCGACCCTCGCCGGAGGAGCGGTCCGCGATGACCGCGGCCGGCGTGGTGTGATCACTCACGACAGTGGCGGCATCCCTCTGGAGACACCGGTCATGGACAAGGGACTGGCACTGAACGGCAGCACCGGGTACGCGGCCACCACCACACCGGTGGTGGAGACCCGGGGTTCCTACACGCTCTCCACCTGGGCTCGTGTCGACACTGGTGTCAATCGCACCATGACGGTGCTCGGTCAGATGCCTGAGAATCCGAGCCCGTTCGCGAAGAAGTACACCCCGTTCGGGCTGTCGTACGCGGGCGGCGGAGCCAACACCTGGAGCCTGAGCGCAATGGGCGCTGATGGGGTCCTGCACAAGGCCACCGCAACTCAGGCCACACCACGCGGTGTATGGACCCATGTGGTGGGCGTGCACGATGCCGAGAAGAAAGAGATGCGTCTCTACCTCAACGGAAAGCTCCAGGCCACGACCGATGCCGGGACATCGTGGGAGACGACCGGCACGCTGCAGATCGGACGTGCGGTGTGGGCCGATGTCCCCACCGACTACTTCGCCGGTTCCATCGACGAAACCACGGTGTGGCAGCGGGCCCTGACTCCGGAAGAGATCACCGACACGGCGGCACCGATGAACTCGCCGAACCGTGCAGCGGTGGAGCTGGTGGCGGACTGGTCGGCCGACCGCGGCAACGGCAACACCATCGCGGACACGGTCTCCGGCTACGGCCGGATGCTGACACTGGCCGGCGGGGCGTCGCTGGACGGTGAGGCGATCGTGCTCGACGGCGTGGACGACGCCGCCACGGCGTCCGGCCCGCTGGTGGACGAGACCGGGTCGTTCACGGTCACCACAGAGGTCGCTGTGGACAGGGACAAGATTGCCTCGAAGCCCGTGGGTTACGCCGGACAGGTCCTGGGCCAACGTGCGGCGGACGGCTCTGCGTGGGGTATCTGGTTCGAGCGGGGCGCGGACAAGTCCGAGTGGGACGAGACCGTGATGGATTACGTGACCGCCCCGACGGGTTACTGGCGTTTCGGCCGGCTCAACGCCGATGGCACTTTCAGCGCGGTGGCTTCCACAGGGGAAGCCGTGATCGGCCCGGTGGCGCGGCTGACCGGTGTTCTCGACGCCTCGACCGGCACGATCAGCCTCTATCTGAACATTGACCGCAACGGAGATCCGCAGGTCTTCACCGCGAAGACCGGGACGGGAGACTTCGCTGTCGGCAAGGGCGTCAGCAAGACCGCTTGGGAGCACTTCCTGCCTGCGAGGGTGACGGAGGCGCGGATGTGGGTCGGTGCAATGGCCAGCCCGGAACAGATCGGCGAGAGCGTGGGCGGCTGACGGGGCGACGGGTCAGGACAGCCCTGGAGCGGCTGTCCTGACCCGACACAGAAACGGCACACACGCCGAGAGCGCGAACGGCGTACCGGACTTCTTTCCTGAACATTTCTGGGTGGGGCGAACGACGATGAGCTTTGGCATAGGCACTTCAAGACGCGGCGGCGGACGGCGCACCGGTCGACTGCTGGCGCAGTCGCTGGCTCTGGCTCTGATCGTGCCCACAGGCCTGACACAGGTGGCCCAGGCAGCCGACCGGCCCGGTGGTCTGGGCCGGCCCGAGGTCCCCGAGTCGCAGGTGACCAAGGTCAAAGCGTTCGACGGACCCGGTGCGGGAAAGGCGCGGGCCAAGGTCGCCAAGGAGCGCAAGGCAAACGCCGAGCAAGCCCGGCACGCGACAGCGGAACGCAAGAGCGCCTGGCCCAAGCACGGCACAGCCACTGTTCCGCTCACATCTGGCATGGACCGCAAAGCGGCACCGGGTGGCGTCCCCGTCACTCTGAGCCCGGCAGCTCCCTCCACGTCGCGTTCCACCGCCTCGGCCGCCGCAGCGGGAGGCGAGGCGCAGATCACGGTCCTGGACCAGAGCGCGGCGCAGAAAGCAGGGATCACAGGTGTCCTGCTGACGGCCGCGGCGGATACGCCCGGCGCAGCCACCGTCCGTGTCGACTACAGCGGTTTCGCCTCGACCGTCGGCGGCGGCTGGGCACAGCGGCTGCGTCTGGTGCAGCTGCCGGCCTGTGTGCTGACCACGCCTGTCAAGGCCGAGTGCCGTATACAGACGCCACTGGCAACGGACAACGACCTGGACGGCCAGACGGTTTCGGCGAAGGTCAGCCTGGACCGGGAACAGGGCGGCACGTCCACGCAGCTGATGGGCGAGGCGGGCAGCGTCTCCTCCTCGGGTGCGACGGTGTTGGCGGTCACCGCCGCATCGGCGGGCTCGGGACAGTCCCCCAAGGGCGCCGGCGACTACTCGGCGACCCAGCTGTCGGCGTCGTCGTCCTGGGAGGCGGGCGGCAACTCGGGCGCCTTCACCTGGTCGTACGGCTTCACGATGCCGCCCGCGGCGGCCGGCCCGGTACCGCCGCTGTCGCTGTCCTACGACTCCGGCAGCGTCGACGGCCGCACTGCGACGACCAACAACCAGACCACCACGGTCGGCGAGGGCTTCACCCTCACTGAGTCCTACATCGAGCGCTCCTACGGCTCCTGCGACGACGACGGTCACGATGATGTCTTCGACCAGTGCTGGAAGTACGACAACGCTCGCATCGTCCTGAACGGCAAGTCCACCCGCCTGGTCAAGGACGACACCAGCGGCATCTGGCGGCTGGCCGACGACGACGCCTCGAAGGTGACCCGCTCCACCGGCGCGGACAACGGCGACGACAACGGCGAGTACTGGACCGTTGTCACCGGCGACGGCACCAAGTACGTCTTCGGTCTCAACAAGCTGGCCGGTGCCGACGACCAGCGAACCAACTCCACCTGGACCGTCCCCGTCTTCGGCGACGACTCCGGCGAACCCGGCTACTCCGCCGGTGACGCCTTCGCCGACCGCGCCCTCACCCAGGCCTGGCGCTGGAACCTCGACTACGTCGAAGACACCCGGGGCAACGCCTCCACCTACTGGTACGTCAAGGAATCGAACTACTACAAGAAGAACAAGGCGACCAAGGCCGACACCGCCTACGACCGCGGCGGCTACCTCGACCGCATCGAGTACGGGCTGCGCAAGGATGCCCTGTTCACCGACAAGGCCGACGCGCAGGTCACCTTCACCCATGCCGAGCGCTGCACCGCCGCCGACTGCTCCAGCCTCACCAAGGACACCGCCGAGAACTGGCCGGACGTGCCCTTCGACGCGATCTGCTCCAAGGACGACGACGAATGCAACGCCGCAGGCCCCTCGTTCTTCACCCGCAAGCGGCTCACCGGCATCGACACCGTCTCCTACAACGCCACCAGCGGCGCCTACGACCCGGTCGACTCCTGGGCGCTGACCGAGGAGTACCTGGACGGCGGGGACATCGGTGACAGCTCCGACCAAGTCCTCGCCCTGAAGTCGATCAAGCGGACCGCCAAGGCCGCCGCCACGAGCATCACCCTCGCCCCGGTCACGTTCACCTACCAGATGCGGCCCAACCGGGTCGACGCCACCGACGACATCCTGCCCCTCACCCGGCCCCGCATCTCCACCGTCACCTCGGAGACCGGCGCGATCACCGAGGTCACCCTGTCGTCACCGGAATGCGTGCGCAGCGAAGTCCTGGGCGCAGCACCGGACACCAACACCCGCTCCTGCTATCCGCAGTACTGGCACATCAACGGCGCCGAGAACGCGGCCATCGACTGGTTCCACAAATACCGCGTCACCGCCGTCGGCGCCCACGACGTGGCCGCCACCAACCCCGCCGTCGAGTACGCCTACTCCTACAGCGGCGCCGCCTGGCACTTCAACGACGACCCCTTCATCCCGAAGGACGAGCGGACCTGGTCCGACTGGCGCGGCTACCGCCAGGTCACCGCCTACACCGGCAAAACCGGTGGCACCCGCTCCAAGACCGTCTCCCTCTACATGCAGGGCATGCACGGTGACAAGACGAAAGACGGCACCACCACCAAGACGGTGACCGTCCCGCCGCTGCTCGACACGGACGTCGACTTCTCCGCCCCGTACGACAGCGACCGCTACAAGGGAGTGCTGCGTCAGCAGGTCACCTACGACGGCAGCCAGCCCGTCAGCAGTGTCTTCCATAACTACTCCTACAAGAACACCGCCACCCAGACAGTGCCGGACGCCGCCGGACACGTTGCTCTGTGGGTCCGCAACTCCTCGAGCTACACCAGCACCTACCTCACCGCCTCCAAAAGCTGGCGCACCCACGTCACCGCCAGCAAGTACGACGACCTCGGCATGGTGTACGCCGCCGACGACCTCGGACAGAACGGCGTGAGCGGTGACGAGACCTGCACCCTCACCTGGTACGCCCGCAACCCCGACGCCGGCATCACCAGCCTCGTCTCCCGCACCCGCACCGTCGCCAAGCAGTGCTCGGTCACCGACGCCGGCCTCAACCTGCCCGCCACCAGCGCCACACCCGGGGACGTCCTGGCCGACAACGCGGCCGTCTACGACACGGCCGGTGCCACCACCTGGCTCGCCACGCAGAAGCCCACCAAGGGCCAGGTCACCTGGACCGGCCGCGCCACCGGCTACACCACCACCCCTGCCGGCGACGGAAAGCGCCTGCCCTCCGGCTGGCAGACCGTCGCCACCACCACCTACGACACCCTCGGACGCCCCCTGGCCGTCACCGACACGGCAGGCCGCACCACCTCCACCACCTACACCCCAGCCGCCGCGGGCCCCCTCACCAGGACCATCACCACCGACCCCAAGGGCTGGTACTCGGTCAGCTCCCTCGACGCCCGCCGAGGACTCGAGTACCGCAGCCTCGACATCAACCGCAAAAAGACCGAGCAGACCTACGACGCGCTCGGCCGCCTCACCCAGGTATGGCTCCCCAACCGGGACCCGGCCAACCAGGCGCCCAGCGTGAAGTTCGCCTACCACCTCGACAACACCAAGCCGTCCTGGGTGTCGACCTCGACCCTGACCAACGACAACACCACCTACAACACCAGCTACGCGCTCTACGACGCCCTTCTGCGGCCCCTGCAGAGCCAGACCCCCACCCCTGAGGGCGGGCGGTTGCTGACCGACACCCACTACGACACCCGCGGCCTGGCCTACGAGACCTTCGCGGACATCTTCGACACCACCAGCACCCCCAACAGCACCTACACTCGCGCCGAATACGGCGAAGCCCCCACGCAGACGGAAACCGTCTACGACGGCGCCGGCCGCCCGACCACCAGCACCCTGTACGTGGGCGGCGTCAAGAAATGGGCCACCACCACCAGCTACACCGGTGACTCCACCGCCACCACCGCCCTGCAGGGCGGCTCCGCCCAGCGCACCATCACCGACGTCCGCGGCCGGACCATCGAGACCCGCGACTACGCCGGAGTCACCCCCGCCGACGCCGACTACGGCACCAGCCCCGCCACCTCCTACACCTCCACGAAGTTCACCTACACCCTCAACGGCCGGCAGAAGACGATCACCGGCCCGGATGGTGCCACCTGGTCCTACGCCTACGACCTGTTCGGCCGTCAGACCAGCGCGAACGACCCCGACACGGGCAGGACGACCACCGAGTACAACGCACTCGACCAGGCCATCAAGACCACGGACTCCCGCGGCAAGTCGGTCCTGAACGACTACGACGACCTCGGCCGCCCCACCGCGACCTGGGCAGGATCGAAAACCGACGTCAACCAGCTCACCGGCTACACCTACGACACTCTCCTCAAGGGGCAGCTGACCTCCTCCACCCGCTACATCGGAGGCAAGTCCGGCGCCGCGTACACCCAGGCCGTCACCGCCCACGACACCATGGGCCGCCCCACCAAGACCGAACTGCGCCTGCCTGCCAGCGACCCGTTCGTCAGGGCAGGCCAGCCCGCCACGCTCGAGTTCCAGACGGGCTACAACATTCCCGGCGCGGTGCAACTGACCGGTGAGCCGGCCCTCGGCGGCCTGCCCGCCGAGCTCATCGACTACGAACACGACAAACTCGGCAACCTCACCTCCATCGGCGCCTACCTCACCGACATCGACTACTCGGCCCTGACCGAACCCCAGATGCTGACCCTGGGCACCGGCACGAGCAGCGTGTTCGTCGCCAACACCTTCGAACAGGGCACCGGTCGCCTCACCCGCAGCTACACCCAGGACCAGATCCACCCCTATCAGCTGCAGGACCTCCGCTACAGCTACGACCAGACCGGCAACGTCACCTCCATCAGCGACCCCACCACCCTCGGCGGCACCAGCAGCGCCGACACCCAGTGCTTCACCTACGACGCCCACCAGCGCCTGACCGAAACCTGGACCCCCGCCTCCCAGAAGTGCACCGACACCCCCAGCGCCACCGCGCTCTCGGGCCCCGCCCCGTACTGGACCAGCTACACCTACAATGCCGCCGGCCAGCGCACCACGGAGACCGAGCACACTCGCAGCGCCACCACCAAGACCACCTACTGCTACACGAACACCGCCCAGCCCCACACCCTGACCGGCACCACTACCAAGAGTGACTGCACCGCCCCCGAGCGCACCTACACCTACGACACCACCGGCAACACGACCAAGCGCCCCGGCAGTGCTGCCACGCAGAACCTGACCTGGTCGGAGGAAGGCAAGCTCACCCGCCTCACCGAGAACGACCAGAACACCGACTACCTCTACGGCGCAGACGGCACCCTCCTCATCCGCGCCACCAAGAACGGCGAACGCGTCCTCTACGCCGGTGCCACCGAACTCCACCTCCGCGCCGACGGCACCACCTGGGCCCAGCGCTACTACACCGCCGACGGCATCACCGCCGCCATGCGCTCCAACCAGACCGGTACCGCCAAGGTCACCTACCTCATCAGCGACCACCACGGCACCTCGAGCTTGGCGATTAACCGCGACAGCACCCTGACCTTCACCAAGCGCTACACCACCCCCTTCGGTGAGGACCGCGGCAAACCCCTGCACGGCCCCTGGCCCGACGACAAGGGCTTCCTCGGCAAAACCCGCGACACCACTACCGGTCTCACCCACATCGGAGCCCGCGAATACGACCCCACCCTCGGGCAGTTCATCAGCGTCGACCCCGTTCTGATTCCCTCTGATCCTCAGTCCCTCAACGGCTACTCCTACGCCGGTAACAACCCTGCGACCAATAGTGATCCCACCGGCCTGTGCCGTGCAGACGTATGCGGCGTCGGCACCCCGAAGGGAAACGTGGTAGGGGGGTCCAGCGGAATCATCACGGACGGCCCGATCGACCCGAACAATCCTCACCTCGGCTCCTGCCATAAGGGCAAATGCGGGAGCGGGACCGCATCAGCCGACAGTACTGGCAGCGTTTCAACCGGAATCTCAGCATCTGCTGATTACCGGTGTGGGGGCTGCTACAGCGTTGGTATTACAGGATATGGGCCATCCGCCGACCGGCATGCACTAAGTAAGATGCCTAATACGGGCCCCGTTCCCGAGCCGCCGGCTTTCCTGCAGATGATCAAGAGTGTCGTACTGCCGGACGTCGACGAATGGAAGGCATGTGCGGATGACCCGGGTTTCAATTCCCACTGTGGCTGGGCTGCAACCGACCTCCCCGTAGCTAAGGCTCTCAAGCTTCTGAAGCTCGCGAAACTGAAGAAGACCGATGATGCCATAGATGCGGCCGCCGATTGCACAAAGTGCTTCTTGGCCGGAACCGACGTCCTCATGGCGGACGGCACCACCAAAGACATCGAGGACATCAAGGTCGGCGATACGGTCCATGCCGCGGACCCTCGCACCGGAGAAATCGGCCCCCGTGAAGTGACCAAACTGATCATCACTGAGGATGATAAACACTTCAACGAACTGGCTATCGCGACCGATGACGGCGTCGAGAAGCTCACGGCCACTTATGAGCACCCATTCTGGTCTCCTTCCGAGGGAGATTGGGTAGAAGCTTCATTCCTCATGCCGGGGATGATGCTGCTGACTGATGCCGGCGACACAGTTATCGTCACCGCAAACCGGCCCTACACCCAACATGCTCGCACCTACAATCTCACGGTCGATGACCTTCACACGTACTATGTGCTGGCGGGGCAGACGCCAGTCCTCGTTCACAACAGCAACTGCGGCGTAACCATCGATGACGGCAAGTGGGATTACTTCTTCGGGCGCGTTAACTCCAATCCGCACAACGCGGAAAGGTCAGCTCAGAACGCCTATCAGCTGGAATCGATCGGAATCCGCGACAACGCTGCGGGGCGCGAAGTTCTGACCGGGCACTTCAATGAGGCGATGAGGAGTGGGGTCGTGGAGACTTACGTGAATCCGAAGTCTGGACTCACGAACATGCGAACGGAGTCACTCTTGTATGGGCCGCGTGGCGCTCTCCTGATTCGCGCCAACTTCGAAGTGACCGACAATGGAGTGCGACTCACTACAATGATCCCCATTGGAGGGAGGGGCTATGGCAAGTGACATCATGGAGATTCCAGAGGATTTGGATTTCATCGAAGTTCTTGGCTCGGCCCCCGAGCCTACGGAATATGACCCTGATGTGTGGCGGGTCGAGGCTCCGGTGGGCGATGCTGGCGAGCTTGTGGCACTGAGCTTCGACATCGGAGCAAGGTCTGTACGCTTGACCAGAGAGTCGATGGGCAAGTGCGATATCGAAATCTACCGCGAACAGGTGGATCGAATTCTCCTGTACTCGCGTGAGGGGGAGCGCGGGATCGTTGTGGAAGTGAACGTTCCTGGATTCAAGTGTGAGCTCAGGGTCGTTGTGTCTCCCAGATTCCGCCTAGTGGACCCCATGTTGTACCTGGGGCGTTGACGGGTGCGCATGACGCACATTCGTTAGAATGAGGATTTCTCGACTCTGGGCCTGTCATTTTTGACGGCAGGGTTGTCGAGTTGGTCGCCTCATTAGAGGTCGTTCTCTTTCCGAACCTCATGTGTGGTTTCTGCTGGTCAGGCATGAGGTGGCGGTTGCCGCGGGAGTCTCGGTCCGTTGACCGAGATGCCGTGGGGGTGTGGCGGATGCCGTCGATGCGGGCGGTTCTGGAGTCGCGGCGGAAGGCCGCGGCGGTGCGGGTGGAGGAACTCGAAGCCGAGCTGGAGCGGGTGCGGTCGGCTCTGGCGGAGGCAGAAGAGGTGCTCCGGCATCGGGTGATCGGCCTGGAGCAGTATCTGGAGGCGCTGGCCGAGGAGGATGCACCCGCCGTGGTTGCCGAGGGGATGTCGCAGAGAAAGCCGGTGGGTCCGCGCCGGGCGGTGCCTCACCGCCAGGACGCGGCCGGAGACGAGGTGTTGCCGGTGGACTACCAGGCGTTGATGGCCGCCGCCCTGGAGGCGGGAGCCGACGGACTGGGTGCCAGGCGGGCAGCGGTGGTGCTGGGCTGGGACAGCGCGTCCGCTTCCCGCGTCGAGGGAGCAAGAGCCCGGCTGAAACGGCTGGTGGAACGCGGCTGGCTGGTCGAGGAGAAACCGGGCAGGTTCACGCTGCCCGCCCCGGAGCAGGACACTGCCGGCGCTGGGCGGCCAGACGGCGGCTCATGAGCATGGTCATCGACCACAGGACGACGGCCTCGCTGGTGTCGGTGCGCCGCTCGTAGTCCCGGACCAGGCGCCGGCTGCGCAGGAGCCAGGCGAAGGATCTCTCGACGACCCAGCGGCGAGGCAGCACCTGGAAACCCTGGACGCCGTCGCTGCGGTGGACGATGTCCAGGTCAATTCCGAGGTGCTGAGTGGTCCAGTCGGTGAGGTGGCCGGTGTAACCGCCGTCGGCCCAGACCCGCGCCAGCCGCCGGAAATGATTCTTCGCTGCTGGCAGCAGGACGCGGGCGGCGTCCCGGTCGGTCGTGGAGGCCGGCGTGACAGCCACGGCCAGCAGGAGCCCGAGGGTGTCGGTGAGCAGGTGGCGCTTGCGCCCGTTGATCTTTTTCCCCGCGTCGTATCCCCGTGAAGTGAGAGTGACCGTGGCGTCCGCCTTCACCGACTGCGAGTCCACGACGGCTGCGCTCGGCTCCGGCCCTCGGCCCGGCGGACGGCCTCGCGCAGCCGGTCATGCAGCTCGGCCACCAGCCCCGCATTCCGCCAGCGGGCGAAGAAGGCATACACCCGTGACCAGGGCGGGAAGTCGGACGGCATCGCCCGCCACTTGATGCCGTTGTCGACGAGGTAGCGCACCGCGTCGATCATCTGCCGGTGGCAGTAGCCCTCCGGACGGCCGCCCCGGCCCGCCAGCCATCCCGGCACCGGCAGCAGATCCCGCACCGACGCCCACTCGGCATCGCTCATGTCCGAGCCATACCGGGGCCGGCGCTCCGGCCGGTCGGCCGCGTTCCCGAACCTGTGGGCGAGACAGTCACACCCAGGAGTGGACGGACTGGACCCGGCAACCGTGACCACGCAACACTTCGACAACAGGGCCTCTTGCTCCTCGCTGGACTCGACAACCGCGAGCTACCAAGAGGCCCTTCTCTTCATGCCCTGACACCAGCCGACTCACCCGATCCAGCATCCCGTTCGAACCAGACCGAGCACACGAACGGATAGAGAACGGCCAGTTAACGACCATGCCGCTGAGGTTGAGGCATGAGAAGTCACAGCCCGCTCACTGTGCTGGCGGCCGCTACGGCGATGATGGAGCGGAGAGTGACGG
>NZ_JBIAHR010000011.1:267314-269390 GCF_042870695.1 Streptomyces sp. NPDC006384 | reverse complement strand
GCCCGCCCCCTTGTGGATACCGCATGTCCCGGTGATACCGCACAGTCGACAAGCCGTCAGCCCCTACGACTCCACGAGTTCAACATCAGTAACCGCACTGTCCGACCGGTGTGCCAAGGTGTCCCGGTGAATCTTCAAGATGCGGCGGACCTCGGCACCACACTGGCTGCGATAGCCACGGGTGTACTCGTGTGGTTCGGGCTGAAACAGCTCCGCGCCCTTAAGAAGCAGGTCGAGACCGGTCAACAATCCAGCGACGCCGCGGTGAGCGCAGCTGAGGCCGCGCACCTGGCTGTTCAGGAGGCAGCGCGAGCCCGAGTTGATGAGCAGGTAGCCCGCGTCATAGTGCTCTCTGAGAGGCCTCAGTGGCCCCCGCTGGTCAACCCCCATCTCCACGCGAGCGGGCAAGACCGGCTCTTCGATCCGATGGTCCAGCACGCCTCGGCGCCAGTAGGCCGCGAGGAACTCATTTTCCCCGAAAGCGCCGACCATTTGATGTGGTTCGTGGTGCACGGGATCATCACCAATGAAGGCCGTTCCACCGCAAGGATCCGGATCGCTGGTGACGGCGAGTTCATCGCGGGTGAGTCATACCTGCTACCGGGCGAGACGATCACGGTTCCACCGATTGCCTCAGATTGGCGCAGCGACAGGAGCTATTTGTACCGGGAGCACGTCCTTCGTCCTGGTCAGACAGCGCTCTTTCGCTGGGCCGCCAGCAATACCGTGGCCGACTGGACCGCAGACCTGGCGGAGTCCGGTGCTCCCAGGGCGAGCGTGAACCTGGAGGTCTTCGACTCCGCCGTTCATGGCGTCATCGACACAGTGAGGCTGGAGGTTCGAGCCCGGCCTCTTCAAGCGGTGCCGCTCCGATCAGGACACTGGACTCTGACCGATAGTGCCGCCGATGCAGACGTCATCGTCTCCCCCACTCAGCGCCGGTATCTCAGCGAGGAACCGCTCCCCGACTAGAAAGACCGAATCGCTGCAGACACCGCCGGGGCGGCGCCGTCGGTCACCAGCAGCGGAGGTCGCCGACCAAGGGTCCTTGATGGTGCGCGTCCTTGCTTCCCAGTCGTGGCCAGCCGGGCCGCGGCTGCCGTCGCATCCGGTGCAGCCGTCCTCGCCGTGGATGTGGCTAGTCATCCAGGCGTTGACGACCACATTGACGATGACCGCGTACAGGTCGCCGCCGGCCTACGCCAGGGAGTCCGGCACCCCGGCGAGGACCCGGGCGAGCTCCGGGTTGTCGATCGGGGGCAAGGGTCCCCCCAGCGGCCAGCAGGCGGGAGGTCCCGGGCCAGCTCCAGATCGTCTCCGCTCCCACTTCCCGGTTCCGTCCTTGCGCCGTCGGCGCAAGGAGGCGACGTAGGAGTCCACGTCACTCGTCACGTAGTCATAGAGCGCGTCGTCGTATTTTGTACGCCAGCACGCTGGTGACCGCCGGAAAGAGGGCTGGTGGCCAGGTACACAGCCAGGTTGAGAAGGCCTTACGGAAGGCTGTGTCACAGAAGCGTCTTCCCCGACCGGGCGGCGGACGACCGGTGACGGGGATTGACCCCGACGTCACGACGAGGGCGCAGGTCGCTTCCCATCCCGACTTCACTGCCGCCTGAACGGGTCCGCCGGCGGAGTTTTCATCCACTGGTTCGGCTCCCAGACCTCGCATGGGCAAGGTTCGTCTGGACGGTTCTGGTGGTCGGATGCTCCTTTCCCAGTACCCGCACCGCATCGTCCACCGTCCGCTCGAACAGGGGGATGGCCCGTTCCAGGTCCCCGGCCGACTGGTAGGCGTAGGCGAGGTTGTTGCGGGAGGCCAGGGTCGAGGGATGGTCCTCGCCGAGTACCCGCACCCGCTCCTGCAGCGTCTGTTCATACAGAGGGATGGCCCGCTCTAGATCACCCGCCGTTTCGTAGGCGTAGGCGAGGTTGTTGCGGGAGGTCAGGGTGTCGGGGTGGTCCTCGCCCAGCACCCGCACCCGCTCCTGCAGCGTCTGTTCATACAGAGGGATGGCCCGCTCTAGATCACCCGCCGTTTCGTAGGTACAGGCGAGGTTGTTGCGGGAGGTCAGGGTG